>CAZKRS010000024.1:0-10342 GCA_964555265.1 uncultured bacterium
TTTAAAGATAGGTTTTTTTACCAGGGAATGAAAACGGCGGGCGGCAATCATTGCTCCTTCAAGACCAGTGCTGGGGAACAGAACACCGAATTCGTCGTTAGTAAACCGGCAGGGGATATCCACGTCCCGAAAACAGCTTTTTAACAGGCGGGCGAATTCCCTGAGAATGGCCTCGCTGCCCCGGCGGCCAAGATCGTTGCTGAGCCGGGAGAAATTATCAATATCCAGGATAAAAACTGAGCAGTCAAGGTTGTACCGTTTACCTTTTTCAATTTCCTGTTTCAGTCGCCGTCGGAAATAATCGCCGGTATGCAGGTGAGTCAGCCGGTCGTAGTAAACGCTTGTTTCACTGGCAGTTACTTCAAGCTGGCTGAGGGTAATATAGGTCAGGTGGCTTAAAGTTTCCAGTAGATATTTTTTTAATTTAGAGATTGATAAATTTTTATCCACCCTGTATGCAACAACAAGAGCCTTCTGTCCCGATTCGCCCCGGATGGGAAGAAAAACTTTCCTGGTTTCAGAATTTTCTTCCGGTGTTGTCAATACCGGGCCGGATTGTTCAATCTCCAGGCCGGTAAATTCTTCACCGGGAACGCTTCGACGCTGCCGTTTATCTTCGGGCTCAAACCCCCGCCATTTTTCCAGTTTATAATCTCCGCCGGCCCGGGTGTAAAAGCCAGCTTCCGAAGTTTCCAGCAGATCGGAGACCGCTTCGGTTACAAAATTGTACAGCTGCTCATACCCCTCGGGTGAATGTAAAGTTTCACTGAGCTGCTGGTACCAGCGGCTGATTATTGCCTGTTTCGACTGGTGGTGATAATCGACGGCGCTGGCGAGCAGTTGAACGATAAGCGGGCGATTTTTTTTGAAAAAATCATCATCTTTTGTTTTGGTTTCAATAGCACCAAACCACCGGTTATTTTTTTCAAGATGATACAGGGGATTACCCAGGTCCAGGAGGCCGGTTTCATTATTTTTTATTTTTTCGACTGATATTTTATCAGGTGTTTCTTGTCCCGAAAGAACGACCGGACGGACCAGGTCGGGATCGCCAAAACTAAAATCTTCCAGAGGTGCGGGCTGATAAAATATAAGCGGAGAGCCCGACAGTTCATTTTTTAACCATTGTTGAATTTTATCATACAGACGCTCAAGAGATTTTGTGGCTGTCAGAAAATCAAGAAATAAGTCCTGATTATCCATCTTAATCACCTGAAAGATTAGCCAAAGATAATAAGATGCAAATTAGTTTATAATTGAAATCAGGCCGAAAACCGGCCGGCGTTTAAATTTAAAATTGATTGCCCGAACAGTTCCAGTTAACCAGGGCAGATACCTCGGACAATTTTCTGTATTTTATGTTATCATAATGTGAATAAAAATCCCTTAAAAATGTAATATATGTTTTTTTATCGAAAGGAGCAAAAATAAAGTTGGGGTTCTGGAAAAACGAAGCTGAAGAGGATGAACGGCAAAAAAGTAAATTACGGGGGGCGTTAAGAAATTTCCGCCAGGGGGTAAAAAGCATATGGCCCTCGGGCAGGTTGAGCGGGGAAGAGCTGGAAAATCTTGAAGCGGCGCTGCTGCGCAGTGATGTTAGCCTGCAGACGGTGGACCGGCTGCTTGACCCCCTAAAAGAGGGTGCGCCCGGCCAGGAGCCGGACAAATACTTGCGCACTAAAATTACGGATATATTTGAAGAAGCAGGCCGCCGGCAGTTAGAAGGAGCCGAGGAGGGACCGACGGTTTACTTTTTTGTAGGTGTAAACGGCAGCGGTAAGACAACAACGATGGCCAAGCTGGCCCAAAGGTTGAAAGGGGAAGTCATATTTGCTGCGGCAGATACGTTCCGGGCGGCGGCCATTGAGCAGCTTGAGCGCTGGGCGGAGAGGTTGGGCCTGGAAGTTATTGCCCACGATAAAGGTGGCGATCCCTCCGCAGTGGTTTTTGATGCCATAGAGGCCGCTATCAGCCGTAATGCCGACTACCTGCTGGTAGATACGGCCGGCCGGCTGCATACCCGGGGGGATCTGATGAATCAGCTTAAGAAAATGTACAGGATTACGGAAGAGAAACTTGGCCGGTCGCCTCACGAATCGTTTCTTGTGCTGGATGCCGCCACCGGTCAGAACGGGCTGGAACAGGTGCGAATATTTGCAGAGGAGCTTCCGATTACCGGGTTGATTTTAACCAAACTGGACAGCACCGCCCGTGGTGGTAGTGCGCTTACGGTTGCCGATGAGTTAAAGATACCGGTGAAACTGGTCGGGACGGGGGAAAAACTCGAAGATCTTGTTGCATTTTCTCCTAAAACTTATTGCGACGCTTTGCTTGCCGGAGCACAAGCGGCTGAAAAAAGTTGAAATCTGATTTTTAAATAAAAAGCGGGCTTGATATAGAAGATGTGAGGGTCAGGCCGCTTCAAACAAGATTTTGCCCGGAATTTTTTTAATTATTAAAGCACTGGAGATTAAAGCAAAATGCAGAATAACAAAACAGACAGAAAATTTATGATTCAGGCCCTTGAAGCGGCGTCAACTGGCCGGGGGAGGACGGGCACCAATCCTCTTGTGGGGGCCTGCCTGGTAAAAGAGGGCCAGCTACTGGGCGTGGCCGCACACGAGGAATTTGGTGCTGCTCATGCGGAAGCCCGGCTGCTTGAAGAACACAAGGGTTCAGCTGCGGGAGCGGATTTATACTGCACCCTTGAGCCCTGTGTTCATACCGGCAAGAGGCCGCCCTGCCTGCCCCTGGTGGTTGAAAGCGGGGTCAGTCGGGTTATACTGGCTCATACGGACCCGGACCCCCGGGTGGCCGGGCGAGGAATGCGGGGGCTTCTGGAAGCGGGAATTGAGGTTGTTCACCCGGTTTTGCGCGAAGAATACAGGAGGTTAAACCGGAGATATTTTTACAACCGGGGCTGCGGGTTGCCCTGGGTGGAGGTGAAACTGGCGCTATCGGCCGACGGTTATATAGCCAGCAGCACTCATGACAGCCAGTGGCTTAATTCCCGGCCAAGCCGGGAGGAGGTCCACCGCCAGCGCTCCCGGGCCGACGGAGTTATGGTTGGTGGCAACACGGTTCGCCAGGATGATCCAGAGCTAACCGTTCGCCACGTGGAAACAGAGGTTCAGCCGACAGCAATAGTGGTATCCGCCCATCCGGAAACCATACCGTCTGATACATATTTACTTAACGATAGAGCTAAAGAAACTATAATGGTTATTCCTGCTTCTACTTCAGAGGACTGGCGCCGGGAGATTTCCGGGCGGGGGGTCAGGCTGCTTAAATTTGAACTTTATGGCAACCGTTTTAATTTCCGGGAGGTTCTGGAGGGACTTGCCGGGGAAAATATTGGCTGTATTTATGTGGAGGGCGGGGGTGGTCTGGCCGGCAGCCTGGTGGAGGCCGACCTGGTTAATGAGCTTCATTTGTTTTACTGCGGTAAAATACTGGGTGGAGGAATCAAATCATTCAACATGAGTTCGCAGATAGAGAAGGTCAACAGGGCGCCGGAAGCAAGTCCGGTTGAACATAGACGGTTGAACGGCGATATTTATGTTCGGCGGCTGTTTCGCCGGCCGCTGGTTGAGGCCGGCCTTATAGATGTTTACCAGGAGATGACTGGAGGAGTAAACTGATGTTTACAGGAATAATAAAGGGCGTGGGAGAAATAAAAAATATACAGGCCCGGAGCGAAGGAAAAAAAATATCAATAAAACTTCCGCCGGCCATTTCCGGTAAGCTGGAGGAGGGCGGAAGTCTGGCCGTAGACGGGGTTTGTTTAACTGCCGAGGCTGCCGTTAACCCCGCCGTTTTTTCGGCAAGTTCCGAGACGCTTGAAAAAACCACTCTTGCCGCTGCCCGGGAGGGCCGGAAAGTCAACCTGGAGCCGGCGCTTCAAGCGGAAAGCTCGCTGGGGGGGCATTTTGTCAGCGGTCATGTGGACGGGACAGTTCAAATAAAGAAACTGATTCGCCGGGGTGAAGATTATGATTTGGTGGTGGAGCTTCCGGACCGGTTTAAGCCTTACCTGGTTGACCGGGGTTCGGTTGCCCTGGACGGGATAAGCCTGACTGTTATAGAATGCACGGAAGAAGATTTTACCTGCCGGGTGGTTCCCCATACTTTGAATAACACCAATCTGCAGGATAAGAAAACAGGCGACCGGTTAAATATAGAGGTGGATATTTTGGCCAGGTACGTAGAAAATATTTTAAAATATAAAACTGGCCGGGAGGATTCAATTACGGCGGAGAAATTAAGACGTTCCGGTTTTTAGAGCCGGCCCGGCCAGAAAATAAGCGGGACAGCAGGTGACAGATATGGTTGATGAAGGAATTTTTGATAAAATAGAGGAAGCTATTGCTGATATCCGGGAAGGGCGGATGGTTATCGTCGTGGACGACGAGGACCGGGAAAACGAAGGCGACCTGGTTATGGCCGCCGAAGCGGTGACCCCGGAGGCGATAAATTTTATGACCCGGGAAGGCCGGGGGCTGGTCTGTCTGCCGATGGTCAAAGAGGATTTAGAGAGACTCCAGCTGCCTTCGATGGTTCCTGACAGCACGGATCATCTGGAGACCGGTTTTACGGTTTCCATTGATGCTCGCGGGGAGACAACAACGGGGATTAGTGCTTATGACAGGGCCCGGACGATTCAAAAAGCTGTAGATCCTGGAAGTGAGGCCGATGATTTTCAGCGTCCGGGACATGTATTTCCCCTGGAAGCGGTCGAGGGTGGAGTACTGGTCAGGGCCGGGCATACTGAAGCCGCCTGTGACCTGGCCAGGCTGGCGGGTTTCCGGCCGGCGGGAGTTATCTGCGAAATTATGAGTCCGGACGGAACAATGGCCCGCCGCCCGGAGCTGGAAGAGTTTGCCGAAAAACATGATATGAAAATTATTACTATCGAAAATTTAATCCGCTACCGGCGGCGGACGGATCAGCTGGTTGAAGAAATAGCTTCAGCCCGTCTTCCGACCCGGTTTGGTAATTTTCAAGCGAGAGCTTACCGGGAGACTATCACCGGGCGGGAACACCTGGCGTTGATCAAAGGTGAAGTTGAAAACGAAGACAGGGTTCTGACCCGGGTGCATTCGGAATGTTTGACCGGTGATGTTTTTGGTTCCCGGCGCTGTGATTGCCAGGATCAGCTCCAGAGGGGGCTGCAGCTGATTGCGGGGGAAGGAAGGGGAGTCCTGTTATATTTAACCCAGGAAGGCCGGGGTATAGGCCTGGCCAATAAAATCAGGGCTTACAGTCTCCAGGATGAGGGTAAAGATACTGTTGAAGCAAACGAGGAGCTTGGATTTGCTGCTGATTTACGGGATTATGGTATTGGAGCGCAGATACTTGAAGATCTTGGGCTGACAACTATAAAGCTGTTGACCAACAATCCCCGTAAAATCGTGGGGTTGGAGGGTTATGGTCTGAAAGTAGTGGAGCAGATCCCCCTGGAAGTCAGTGCTAACAGGGAAAACGTTGAATACCTGGAAACGAAAATGGAAAAGCTGGATCATCAACTAAATCAATTCAGGAAAGGATGAGCTGTCATGGTTAAGGAGATAAAAGGAAGTCTTGACGGGCAGGGTTTAAAAATCGGAATTGTTCTGGCGGAGTTCAATGATTTTATTACCACCCAGTTGAAACGGGGGGCGGTTGATACGCTTGAGAAACAGGGGGTAAAGAACGAGGAAATAACAGTTTGTCGTGTTCCGGGAAGTTTTGAAATACCGGGAGCGGCCCGCCGGCTTCGGGACAGCGGTAAGTTTGACGGTATTCTCTGCCTGGGGGCTGTTATCCGGGGAGAAACCTCCCATTATGAGTATGTTTCTTCTGAAGTAACCCGGGGCGTTGGACAGTTGAGTTTTGAATCGGATATACCGCTGGTTTTTGGAATAATTACGGCTGATAACCTGGATCAGGCGGTAGAACGAGCCGGTGTGAAGGCGGGTAACAAAGGTGCTGAAGCCGCCCGAAGTCTTGTCCAGATGATCAACACTTACAGTCAGCTGTAATCTTGTCCCGAAAAAAGGAGCGGGAGGAAGCTTTCAAGACACTATATGCCGAGGAGGTCAAGGGGAGCTATCAGCCCGCTGAAAACACTGAATTTATTGAGGAAATTGTTACCGGGGTTCAAAGCCGAAAAAAAAACCTGGATCAATTGCTGGATAACAAATTAGATGACTGGCGGATGGACAGGGTTTATCCGGTTGAAAAAATCATTTTACGGATGGGACTTTATGAATTGAATTTCATGGATACCGATCGAGCTGTTGTTATTAATGAGGCTGTAGAGCTGGCCAAAAAATTTGGAGCTCGGGAGACCTCTTCTTTTGTGAACGGTATTTTAGATGAATTTTCCGGGAGTGATACCGGCGGATGAAAAAATTAAAACTGGTTTTTATGCTTGTTCTTTCAGTAAGTGCGCTTGCCGGTGCTATTTACCTTGGTTATCATTATTTCTATCTTGAATACCTGGCTGATTTTTTCTACGAGCCGGAAGTGGTTGTAGAACCGGAGCCCGAGCCGGAACCGGACCCCGAACCCGAGCCCGAGCCCGAGCCTGATGAGCCCCTGCCGCCGGGGCTGGAGGAAGAAATGGAGCAGCGGCGCCAGCACCGCCAGCAACTGTTTGACGATGCGGTTGCTGCCCACCGGGTGGATAATTTAGCTGAAGCTTTAAATTTATATGAAGAAGTAATAGCACTTGGTGCTCGTGATTTAATTGCCGCTCGTTCTTACCGGTATCTTGGAGATATTTATGCCGCCCGGGATAACTACGAGGAAGCCCTGGAGAACTACCAGTTTGCCCTTGAACTTGTGGAGACGGAGTCGATTTTTCATTACCGGTTGGGTCAAGTATTATGGGAACTTGATGAGCGGGACAGAGCCGGGGAGGCTTTCGAACGGGCTATAGAACTTGAAGATGATGTTAATTATTATTTGGCCCGCGGGAACTTGAGTGTGGAAGAGGGTAATTATGCTCAAGCAATTGAATTTTTTGAAAACGGCCTGGAAGCGGGTGAAGATGCCCGGTTGTATTTAAACCTGGCGCTTGCCCGGCGCCGACAGAGAGAGCCGGAAGGGGCCATAGATGCTTATGAAGCGGCCCGGCGGCTGGGAGTTAATCCGGGGGAGGAATATCGGATAGCGATGAACCTGGGCGAAATACATCTTGAGAACGGGAATTTTGATCGTGCCGCCGACGAGTTTGAGCAGGCTTTGAACCTGGAGAGAAATGCAGAGGTTTTTTATAACCTGGGGCGGGTGGAAATTGAACGACAAAATTTTGACTTAGCCGGAGGATATTTGCGCAACGCCTGGGAGCTTGCCCCGGGAGATATAGAAATACTTATTGATCTTGGTTATGTTCTCGAGCAGGTTGGGGATTATTATGATTCAATTGAAGCCTACCAGGAGGCCCTGGAGATTGAACCGGATAACGAGGGGGTATATCTTGCCCTGGGCCGGCTGCATGAATGGACGGACCGCCCCCGGGAAGCGCTAGAATATTACCGGGAGCTTGTCGAGAGAGGTCAGCCCGGCGAAGAGCTGGCAATGGTCTACCGCCGGGTTGGTGAATTGTTTCTCCAGTTTGATGAACCGTCTCGGGCGATCGATCCCTTCCGAAATGTGCTGCGGATGGTAGGCGCCGATCATGAGGTTTACTATAACCTTGGACTGGCTTATTTTCGGGCTAATGAAGAAGAGGAAGCCATCCGGGCTTTGCGCGAAGCAGTTGAGCTGCAGCCGGGGAGTGAACAATACCGGATGGCTCTGGCCGAGGTTTTATATCACAGCGGTTATCACCGGGAAGCTCGCGAACAATTTCACCAGATAAGTACAATAAATCCCGATAACTTAGAGGCCCGGTATATGAATGGATATTTATATTATAAGCGTGGCGACCTTGTGACCGCCCGGGAAAGGTTACAGGATTTGATTGCCGATTCTGATGACGACCAATTTCTGGCCCGTATTTATCAGGCGCTGGGCAGCATATATTTAAAAGAGGAAGAATATTCAAGCGCCCGGACTTCGTTCAGGCAGGCCCTGGAACATACGGAAGAACCTGAGATTTATTATAACCTTGGCCTGGTTTTCATACATCAGCAGCAGTGGGAAAGTGCTGCCGCCAGTCTTGAACGGGCAAAAAACATAGCCGGGGAAGATTCACGGATTCTGACAGCGTTGGGTTTTGTTTTGCAGCAGATGGGAATGTATGAGCGGTCGCGCCAGCAGTTTGTTGAAGCTCTTAGTCTTGATCCCGAAAACGCCCGGGCGAGATGGAATCTGCGCCAGGTAGAGAGACGTCTGGAAGGAGAGAGGGAATGAAAAAATATTTTGAAGAATCTGCTCGAGTTATAAAACAGCTTGGCGGGGATATCCCGGAGGAGTTAACTTTACTGCCGGATAAAATTTTTGAATGCTGGCAGAAAAACGGCCGGGTTATCAGTTTTGGCAACGGTGGTAGCGCAGCCGACAGCCTCCACTTCACCACCGAGCTGGTGGCCCGGTTCGGTGAGGACCCGATTGGAAGACCGGCGCTCAGTCTGAATGCCAACCAGTGTTCTTTAACGGCTATTGCTAATGACTGGGATTTTACGGAAATATTTTCCCGGCAGGTATCGGCTCAGGCTTCTGAGGAGGATCTGCTTATAGGGATAAGCACCTCGGGAAATTCCGAAAACGTTCTTCGGGGTTTAAAAACCGGGGTTGAAAAGGGTTGCGAATGTTTTGGTTTAACCGGGGAGCAAGGGGGGCGGATGCAAAAAATGGACATAAATTTAATAACCGTCCCCTCAAAAACCACCGCCTATATTCAGCAGGCCCACGCCACCTGCCTGCACTGGGTTTGCGATCGAATAGATCGCCGTCTGAACGGATAGAATTCACTAAAAAAAATTGATTGAATAGTTCATTATTTTCAGGAGGTAAGTACAATGAGCAGTTTTGAACAGGTTAAAATCCCGGAAAATGGAGAAAAAATAAAATTTGAAGCTGGAGAGTTCCAGGTTCCAGAGCGGCCCATAATTCCGTATATCGAGGGGGATGGAACCGGAGCTGATATTTCACCGGTTATGCGCCGGGTGGTAAGTAGCGCCGTCCAAAAGACAAGCTCTGGTTGCCAGGATATAGCATGGATGCGTATATATGCCGGCGAGTCGGCCGAAGAAGTTTACGGAACAGTTTTCCCCGGGGAAACCCTGGACGTAATCAGAGAGTTTCGAGTGGCCATCAAGGGGCCGCTGACGACACCGGTCGGGGCGGGATTTCGAAGTTTGAACGTGGCTCTGCGCCAGCAGCTTGATCTGTATGCCTGTGTGCGTCCCGTTTACTATATTGAAGGTTTGCCTTCCCCGGTCCGTAACCCGGAGGAAGTTGATTTTGTTATTTTTCGTGAAAATACCGAGGATGTTTATGCCGGAATTGAATGGGAAGCCGGCAGCAAAGAGTGTGAGCAGGTCCGGGATTTCATGGAGAACAGGATGGATGTCGAGGGGATTCATGAGGGTGAAGTTGGCCTGGGATTGAAACCAATCAGTGAGTTTGCCAGCAAAAGGCTGGTCCGCCGGGCTATTGATTATGCCCTTGAAAAAGAGAGGGATTCGGTGACCCTGGTTCACAAGGGCAACATAATGAAGTTTACCGAGGGAGCTTTCGCCGGCTGGGGCTATGAAGTTGCCCGGGAAGAATACGGACGGGAAGTAATTACCGAGGATGAATTGTGGGATGAATTTTCGGGGGAACAGCCCGCCGGGACAGTAGTTGTTAAGGACAGGATAGCTGATAACATGCTCCAGCAGATCTTGACCAGGACCTCGAATTACGGTGTTCTGGCCCTGCCCAATCTGAACGGGGATTATATCAGCGATGCTGCCGGAGGAATGATCGGGGGGCTGGGAATATGTCCGGGGGCCAATTTTGGTGACGGACGGGCCCTGTTTGAACCCACCCACGGCAGTGCTCCCAAGCACGCCGGCAAGGATAAGGTCAATCCTACGGCCCTGATTCTTTCCGCCTGCGAAATGCTGGATCATATCGGTCTACCTGAAGCTGCCGGGGCTATTAAAGAAGCGATAAGAAGAACTATTGCCCAGAAAACTGTTACTTACGATCTGGCCCGGCAGATGGATGGAGCAACAAAAGTAAAATGCAGTGAATACGGTGAAAAATTAATTGAGAATCTTTGACGTCTGTTTCAACTTAATTTAGACGTGGGTGCTGGAGGGAAGGAAACCCCCGGGGCCGTGTCCTCATTCTCGCCGGCAGTCTGTTGCCGGCTCTGAGGAACATGCTGCCTGAAGTCCGTCCGGGACTTCAACCCGGCAGCCTG
>CAZKRS010000024.1:10442-14228 GCA_964555265.1 uncultured bacterium
GGCTCTGAGGAACATGCTGCCTGAAGTCCGTCCGGGACTTCAACCCGGCAGCCTGTTGAAACCGGCCAGACCCCGGCGGTTACCTTCCTCGCCGGTTAAGAGAGTCGTGTGGTTTTATAGAGGATGCTGAAGGGAAGCAACCCCCCGGGACCGTGGCCTCATTCTCGCCGGCAGTCTGTTGCCGGCTGTGAGGAACATGCTGCCTGAAGTCCATCCGGGACTTCAACCCGGCAGCCTGCTGAAACCGGCCAGACCCCGGCGGTTACCTTCTGCGCCGGTTAAGGAGGAAGGAGATACTGTGGCTTTGTTTTTTTAGCTGTAGTAATCTCAAAAATTTGTTGTTCATTTGCCCTATTTTTTGTTATAAAAGTAAACATTTAATCATTTATTATCCGCCTTTTTTGATTGTTTATTAGTTTTAGCCTGCGTTTTGTTTAATTATGGACAAACGAAGGATTGACATTAAGGGGAGAAGGGGCTAACCTATTCGGTAGAAATTAATATAAAGGAATTTTATGGAGGGATTATTGTGTCGACGAAGGGATTAAAAGGAGTGGTTGCGGCAGAATCAGAGATGAGTTATCTTGACGGAGATGAAGGGACGCTGGTCTATAAAGGGTATGATATAGAAGAGCTTGGTGACGAGGTCAGGTTTGAGGAAATATTTCATCTTTTCTGGGAAGGGGAGTTTCCTACTGAAAATCAACTGTCAGCGACCGTTGAAACCCTGGCCGAAAACAGGCCGGTAAGCGATGAGGTCCTGGATCTTTGCAAGGAACTTGCAGATTCCGGGCTTCACCCGATGGCAGCGCTGCGGACGCTTATTTCCGCTCTGGCTGCTTATGATCCGGACGCCGATGCAAAGCCCGATGCTCGGGAGCCAAACCTGCGCAAAGCCCGGCGGATTGCGGCAAAAATAATTACCCTGATTGCTGCCTACGATCGCTATAGAAATGGGAAGGAAGCCGTTGATCCGGATCCCGAACTCAGCCATGCGGCTAATTTTCTGTACATGCTGAACGGCGAGCGGCCCACCGCCCGGGAGGAAGAAATTTTCAACACCTGCCTTGTTTTACATGCGGATCATGGATTGAACGCTTCTACTTTCTCGGCCCGGGTAACCGCCTCCACGCTCAGTGATTTACATTCTGCGATTACCACTGCTATAGGGACCTTGAAGGGACTGCTGCACGGGGGAGCTAATTCCGAGGTTATGAAGATGCTCCTGGAGATTGACAAGCGGGGGATTGATCCGGTAGATTATGTCAAAGAAAAGCTGGCCGCCGGCGAAGTTATCATGGGGTTTGGTCATGCGGTTTATAACACTATTGACCCCCGCTCTCCTTTCCTGCGGGAAATGACCAGGGAACTGGGGGAGAAAAATGGAGATCTTCGCTGGTATGAATACAGTGTGGCAATTGAAAATTACCTGGAAGAAGAAAAAGGGATAAGTTGTAATGTCGATTTTTATTCCGCCTCGGTATATTATCAGCTGGGGATTCCCGTGGATCTATACACGACCATCTTTGCGGCCAGCCGGGTAGTGGGTTGGATCGGCCATGTTTTTGAGCAATATGACGCTCAAACTCTGATTCGCCCCCGGGCTGAATACGTCGGGCCCCGGGACCGGGAATTTGTACCACTTGGGAAAAGAAAATAGTTTGTGAATATTGACTGTCATACCCATACAAATCCTTTTTCTTCCTGTTCCACGCTTTCGCCCGACGAACTGCTGGATTTAGCTTGTTCCTGTGGTCTGGACGGCCTGGTTTTAACGGAACATGAGATTCTCTGGCCGGAAGAGCACCAGCGGTGGCTTAAGAAGTCTTATCCGGAGTTGAAGATTTTCAGGGGGGTGGAGACAGCCGTCGGGAGACTGGGACATGTTGTTGTTATTCCGTCCGAACCCGATGAGGAGATCCTTGAGATAAATCAGCCCCGGAAATTATTCGAGTATATTAAAAAATCCGGCAGTTATGCTTTTGTGGCCCATCCTTTTCGTTTTGATCGAGGTTTTAAAAAAAGAAACCAGGACTATTCACTGCCGGGTGTTGAGGTGGCCAGCTTTAATATGCATGATCGAGATTCGGTTATTAAATCGCTTGAGTTTGCCCGCGAGCACAATTCCGCGCCAATTACCGCCAGTGATGCCCATTCGCCGGAGGGTTTAGGTGAATATTACCTGGAGTTCGAAGTTGAGGTAGAAACTCAAAAAGATTTAATTACAGCGCTGGAGCGGGAACAGTATCGACCGGTGGCTCCCGTTCTAACCCGACTTGGAGATTGTTCCCCATGAAAAAAGACTGCCCTTTCTGTCAGATTGTTCACGGTGAAGACCGGGATTTACTTTATGAGGGAGAATTTTTTGTTGCTTTTTACGACAAATATCCTGTCAATGAAGGACATACTCTGCTGGTCCCCCGCCGGCATCTATTATCGCTCGCCGAAATACCGGCGGGGATGGGCCAGAATTTAATTGAAGCGATAAATGAACTGCGAAATTTCCTGCAGGAGAAATATAGCCCGGACGGTTTCAATATTGGTTTGAACGAAAAAGAAGCGGCCGGCCAGTCAATAGATCATTTGCACTGGCATCTAATACCTCGTTATTCGGGAGATGTTAAAGACCCCCTGGGCGGAGTCCGGGGGGTTATTCCCGGGAAACAAAAATATTAAATAATGTGTGCTCCCCCGGGGTTCTGGTTACAAACCAAGGAAGAATAAATAAGGTCTCTGATGATCTCATTCTCGCAGCCCTCCGGGCTGCTCCGAGGTTTATATCCCGCATAACAGGAACCTCCTGTCCCTTGCGGGTTATAAAATTCCGATAATCAGAAACCTCATTTATCTGTAAATGGATTACGGGGAGAAGACAAATAATGTTTGAATTTTTGATCCTGGTGGCGTATATTTAAGGTACAACCTAAACGGAGGCGGAGGCGAGCATTTTTCCGGGAGGGAAAAACTATGGCTCTGCCTCGCTTCCAGCTTTCGAGTTTGTTGACCTCACCCGCACTGGCCTTAACGGAGTCAGAATTGGCCCGGCTCTGGCGCTATTTATTTCCCCGGCTTGATAATCTTGCCACTGAGTCCGGAGCAAAATTAGGAATTATTTCCGCCGGTTATGTAAATAAATTTTCGGGTCCGGATATCAGGGATGTAAAAATCAGACTTGGCAGTGTTATCAAAAAGGGAGCGGTAGAGATTCACCGCCAGCCCGCCGATTGGTATCTTCACGCTCACCATCGTGATCCGGCTTATAACCGGGTTATATTGCACCTCTGTTTGCGGGCCGGTGGGGACTGTCCGACCAGGCGGGAGGACAATAATTTTGTTCCTTTGCTGGTAGCAGGTAAATTCTTAGGAGAAATTCAGGAAATGTGTACCCGCCTGGGGGTGGCCGAGGAGGAATTATCAGAAAGATTAACTGCGGTTAAGCGGCCCTGCTTTAAAAACTGCCGCCGGCAAGGTTCAGAAAAGTTTGGAAAGACCCTGGAAAAATGCGGAAAATGCTGGTTGATTGCCCGGTCCTGCCGGATAGGCCGGCTGCCGCCCGGGCGGAGGGTGTGGCAGTCGCTGGTGGAAGCGCTTGGATATACTGCCAACCACCGGCAGTTTCGACGGCTTGCCCGCCGGCTTGAACCGTCAGAATTTTATTCAGCTGTATTAAACTCACCCGGGAGCTTAGAACTTGAAAGCTGGATGATGGGAAGGGGAGGCTGGCTTACACGGCCCTTCAACAGGCCGGTAAACCGTACTATTTACCGCCGGCGCAGAATTTGGGAG
>CAZKRS010000025.1:0-14113 GCA_964555265.1 uncultured bacterium
TACAGACATCTGACAAAAGAGATGAAAGCTATTTTTGTTTATCGAAATCCAGCAAATGTTAAGGCCAGTTTATTTAAAAGAGGTCTGGGTGAATTTCCAATTTCCTGGCTTAAAAACAGCAATGCCCTGGTTGCTGCTCATGAAAATATAGAGGACAGTATAATCGTTAGTTATGAATCACTCCTAAAACAGGAAAAGCACGTCCGGGAAGGATTTTCCAGTCTGGGTCTTGACGTTGATTTGGAACGGGTGATGCCCGAAAGGCAAACTCAAAAGGACAGCCGTATTTATCTTACCGAAGATGAGCAAAATCTCTACGCCCTCCTGCAGGAATTAGAAAAAGAAAGCTGCCGCCAGTAACCCTGTTTTCGCATTTTCGAAATTTCGAAAATGCGAAATTTCGAAAATTCGGTGGTGGGGTTTGCAATTTTTGGGGGATGATTTATACTATTTGTTATCTTGCGGACTCGGGAGTCCGGTATTATGAGTGTGGCTGAAAAAATTGAAGGAAAAGATATTCATAAGCGGATTCGAGAGGCGGCGGAGGAGGAGTTTGCCCGCCGGGGTTATCACCGGGCGGTGGTGGATGATATTGCCGAGCGGGCCCAGGTGGGCAAGGGGACCGTCTACCGGCATTACGGAGATAAACGGCATCTTTTTCTTGAGATAATGTGCCACGGCGCCGCCCGGCTGGTTCGCCGGATAGAGGAAAAAGATTTTCCGGCCGGAAATATTGAAAAAAATTTATGGAAACTGGCTGCGGTTCAGCTTGATCTTCTCAAACAATCACGGGCTCTGGTGGCCTTGATAGTGCGGGAAGGTTACCAGATTGACGGAGTGGATCAGACCGAATTTTTTGAGATAATTATGGAGTTTATCGCGCTGACAGCCGATGTTTTCCGGCGAGAAATCCAGGCGGGGGGGCTGAAGACATCTCATGATCCTCAGACCCTTGCCCGACTTTTTATTGGCCAGCTGTGGTCGATAGTCCGGGGAGCAATTGTTTTTGAAGAGAGTTTTAAATCCGTGGAAGAAAAATTTAATACGGCAGTGGAAATATTTTTAATCGGTATTCTTAAAAATGGAGAGATTAACCATGAAGTTGATGTTTAAATTCTTATTGATAGCAGCCTGTGTAATTATTCTAACTGCCGGGGGCGCAAAAGCGGCAGAAGAAAAAATAACTCTTGAAGAGGCATATGAGCTGGCTCTGGAGCACAGCGACCAGGTGCATATATCCGGCGAAGAGATCCAACAGGCAAAAGCGCAGCAGACGATGGTTTCTTCCGGTTTGTGGCCGCAGCTAAACCTGCACGCCCGTGGTCTGCGGCAGGAAGAGATAGAAATGGAATCAGATAGAGGGACTCCGGAGACTGATTATGGTTACGGGGTGGAATTAAACCAGTATTTGTTCCAGGGGGGGCGTCGTATTTTTGAAACCAGAGCTGCCAGCCTGCGGCTGGAGGCCCGTCAGGCCCAGGATTACCGGAATCGACAGGAAGTTCTTTTTAACGTTGCCAAAAATTATTATGAAGTTCTCCTTGCCCGGAGAAATATAGAAATTGCTCAATCTGTTCTTCGCCGTGCGGAAAGACAGCTTGAACGGGCCGGGGGACGTTTTGAAGTGGGAGAAATAACTCGAACCGGGGTCCTGCGGGCCGAAGTCCAAAAAGCCCGGGCCCAGGAACAGCTTCAGAGGGCAAAAAACAGCCGGGAGATAGCCCGGGATCAGCTGGTGCTGGCAATAGGAGTGGATGAACTGGAGGGGGAAATAGAAGAAATTAATAAAAAACTACCCGGTGATCGTCCGCTCGAGAATTATTATGAGCTTGCTTATGCCAACCGCGTGGATCTGGAAGCACTGGCCAGAGTGGAGGAAGCCGTCGAGCAGCGGTTGAGTGCCCGAAAAGCCGAGTATTCACCCCAGTTTAATCTCCGGGCTTCTTATGAATATGAGGATGAAGGAATCGTGGGCGACGAGGACGATTTCTGGCAGGTGATGCTCCAGGCCACCTATCCGCTGTTTACCGGCTGGAGGCATTCGGCGGAGGTTCGGGAGACTGAAAGCTCCTTGCGGCAATCTTCGGTTCAAAAAGAGGAACTGCGGAAAAGAGTCCGCATCGAGGTCCGGCGTGCATTCCTGGAGATCCAGACGGGGAAAAAAGTTATATCGGCCGCCGAGGACCAGGTAGAATCAGCCCGGCAGAATTATGAGGAAATTGTCGCCCAGTTTGAGGAGGGCCTGGCGACGGCGCTGGATGTCAGTGATGCTCACGACGCCTTCGCCGATGCCGAACAATCACTGGCCGAGAGTTATTATCAGCAGCAGCTAAATATTCTGCGGCTGAAGCTGGCAGCAGGAATTTACCAGGAAGATTTATTAAGTAAATAGAAGCGAGTTTATCTTTAAATTGCAGGAGTTTATAAAAATGAACAAGTTTACCGGGATGTCCAGGTTTAATCTGGTTGTATTGTCTATTAGTTTGAGTTTGCTTATTTTTGCCGGCTGTGCGCCGGAAGAAGAAGTCGAGGAGGAAGAGGTTGAGGAAGTAGCTGTTTCGGTGGTTGAAGCTTCCGCTCAACCGATCCGGGAGACGGTCACGGAAGTAGGCGAACTTCAGTCTCCGGAACGGATTCACGTTCGGGCTCGAACTGACGGGGAGCTGCTCTCCAGTCATTTTGAGGAGGGCCAGCATATAGAAACCGGCGAGTTGTTATTTACGGTGGACGACGAACTTCAGCGCCAGGAAGTCGAAAGCAGTCGCCAGGCGCTACAGGAGGCCAAGACGGCGCTTGAAAATAACCGCAAAAATTATGAACGTATAAAAAATCTGTTTCAGCGCGGCCTGGCTCCCCGGCAGAGATATGATGACGCAAAAACGGCTTATGATAGCTCGAAAGCCCGGGTAGAGCAGTTGAGGGCTCAACTGCAGGCGGCGAAAAAACAGCTTGACGAGGCCCACCTGAAGGCACCTTTTTCCGGGATCATCGGGGAAAAACTGGTGGATCCGGGCGAGATGGTCTCTCCGAACCAGTCCCTGGTTGTTCTGCAGCGAATTGATCCCCTGGAGGTCAGGTTTGCGATTGCCGAGCGGTATGCAGGCCGGGTCAGGGAAGGAATGGACCTGGAGGTCCGGCCGGCATCCGTTACAGAAAAAAAATTAACAGGTGAGGTAACGTTTGTGAATCCTGAAATCACCTCCGCAACCCGTAATCTGGTTGTAAAAGGTCAAATTGACAACAATGGTGATCTGAAACCCGGGGGCTATGCCCGGACCGAATTAATACTGCGGGTCAGTAGAGATAATCCGGTTATTCCCGCCCGGGCTCTGATTGGGGTCCGGGAAGGTTATGTAGTTTTCCGGGTGGAGGAGGGGACGGCCCGTCGGACTCCGGTCCGGATTGGGCTGCGGGACCCGGGCCGGGTAGAGGTGGTTGAAGGGATAGAAGAGGGGGACCTGGTTATAGAAACCGGACATGAAATTTTGGGGGATGGAGATCCGGTGAAAATCGAGGAAGAATCAAAACTACCGGCCGGGGGAGAATAAGTAACCTATGATCTGGAATTTCTGTATAAGACGCCCCGTTCTTACGACGGTCATATTTTTCATAATTGCCATATTTGGTATTTTTGGTTACATGTCGATCCCGGTCCGGGAGTTTCCTGACATTGATTTTCCGATGGCGAATGTAAATGTAACCTTGCGGGGAGCGGATCCGGAAGTAATAGAGACGGAAATAATTGAACCCCTGGAGGCGGAGATTAATACGGTGGAAGGGTTGAAAGAACTAAGATCAACCGCCCGGGAGCAGGTAGGGACTGTAACTGCGGAATTTGAATTGTGGCGTGATGTTGACATTGCCGTCCAGGATGTTCGGGACAGGGTGGAGCGGGCCCGCCGGCGTCTCCCCGAGGAGGCGGATGCGCCGGTAGTACGAAAAATGGATCCCGACGAACAGCCGGTTTTATGGATTGCTATGCTGGGCGATGAAAACTGGGATATGACCGAGTTAACTGAATATATTGATGATTATATCCAGCCCCGACTGGAAGGGCTGCGGGGAGTGGGCAGAGTACAGGTGGGGGGGAGTAGAGAATATGCGGCCCGGGTTCTGCTGGATCCCCACCGGATGGCGGCTCATAATGTAACCGCCCGGAAAGTTATAGGTCAAATACAGAGTCAAAATGTTGAATTCCCGGCCGGGCGGGTGGAGGGGGAGCAGCGGGAATTTCTTATAAAAACCAGGGGGATGTTCAGCGAGGCTGCTCCGCTTAATGATCTTGTTATAGCCGAACGGGCCGGCGAGACGGTCCGTCTGGCGGACATTGGAAAGGTTGAAGACGGAGTTCGAAACGAAAGAATTATAGCCCGATTTGGCGGTCAGCCCACGGTGGGGATGGGGGTTATTCGTCAGGCTGATGCGAATACCGTCGAGGTTGTCGACACGGCCCGGGCAGAACTGGAAACCATCGCCGAAGAGTTGCCGCCGGGGTTGGATTATGTGATTGCCATGGACGGGTCCCGTTTTATCCGGGAAAGTATTTTTGATCTGCAGACCACAATCCTAATTGCCACCGCTATTGTAATGCTGGTAATTATATTTTTCTTGAGAACTTTCTGGGGGACAATAGTTATAGGGCTGGCAATTCCCACTTCGCTGGCGACCGGGATGGCTTTAATATACAGTTTTGGATTTAGTATGAACATCCTCACGCTACTTGCTTTTATTTTAGTAATTGGGATTGTGGTGGATGATGCGATTGTGGTTTTAGAAAGCACCTACAGACATCTTGAGGAAGGTGCTGCGACGAAACCGGCGGCGCGGGTGGGGACCACGGAGATTGCATTTGCGGCGATTGCCAATACCCTTTCCCTGGGTGCTGTTTTCATCCCGGTTGCTTTTACCCGGGGGATGATAGGGCGGATATTTTTTGAATTTGGTGTAACGGCTGCGGTGACAGTATTTGCCTCCACTTTTACAGCCCTCACCCTCGCTCCGATGCTTAATTCCCGTTTTTTATCCGAACCGTCGGCGCCCGGTTTCATCGGTCGGACTATTGATTCCTTTATTAACTTTTTCCGGCGAATATACAGCCGGCTGCTTGACTGGAGTTTAAAACATCGGTTTATTGTTATACTTGCCGCGATACTTATTTTTATAGCCGGGATTTATCTTTTCTTAAACCTTTCACATGAATTTCAGCCTGATGTGGACACGAGCGAGTTTATGGTTTCTTTTAACACTCCGGTTGGAGCAACTCTTGCCGAAACAGAGCAGTATGCGCAGCGACTTGAGAATATTATGGAACAGATACCGGAAGTGGACACCTGTTTTATGGCCATTGGGATGGGCATGGGGGGCGGTCCGGGACGGGTTACATCGGGAGTCATGTTTATCCGTTTAATTGATCCCGCCGAACGTGATGAACATCAGCGGGTGATTATGAACAGAATTCGCCGGGAAGCTGAAAAAACACCGGGCGGACAAGCATTCGTCAGACCCATCGGTGGTCCGGGCGGTGGCCGGGGCGAGGGGGAGATAGCGGTTGCATTGCAGAATCCGGACCTGGAGGAGCTGGCTGCTTACAGCGAACAGCTCCAGGAGTGGATGCGGGGCCGGCCCGAGTTTGTGGGGGTTGATGTAGATCTGGAACTTGAGAGTCCCCAGGTTGAAATCAGTTTCCTGCGGGATCGGATGGTCCGCCAGGATATAAGTGTGCTTGATATTTCCCAGACACTGCGGTTTTTCATGGGCGAACCTGAAATTTCCGAAGTTGAACGGGAAGCCAGTCGTTACCAGGTTATTTCCCAGATCAGCCAGCCCCGGGTTACGCCTTCCATAATTGATGAAATAAAGATGAGAGGTAAAGGAGGAGAACTGGTTCCCCTGGCCAATTTAATTGACTGGGAGGAGACGACGGGAGCCAGTGAAATCGGACATTTCAACAGGATGCGGGCAGCTATAGTTTCTGCTTCTACGCCCCCGGACGTAGTAACCGGGGACGCGCTTAACCTGCTTGAAGAAAGACTTGATAAGACGATGCCGGCCGGTTTCAGCCGGGAGATAACCGGGACGGCCGAGATGATGCAGGAATCGTTTGAATATTTAACCGAATCGCTGTTGCTGGGGATTTTATTTGTCTACCTGGTGATGGCGGCTCAGTTTGAATCATGGCTGCATCCACTAACTATCCTGATGAGCCTGCCGCTGGCCGGGGTAGGGGCTTTTGGATTGCTGTATATTTTCGATATGACATTCAGCGTGTTTACTTTCATTGGCATAATTATGTTAGTGGGACTGGTGACCAAAAATGGTATATTACTGGTTGACTATACCAACGTTCTTCTTGCCCGGGGTTATGAGCTGTTGAATGCGCTGCGGGAGGCCGGTCACGTGCGCTTTCGTCCGGTTATAATGACTGCCATATCCACTATTTTAGGGATGATGCCGATTGCTCTTGGCTACGGGATGGGCGGCGAAGCCCGGGCCCCGATGGGCTGGGCGGTTGCCGGGGGGATGTTTTCGGCTACTGCTCTTACCCTGCTGGTAATACCGGTTGTCTACTCTATATTTGCCGATCTTGAGCTTTACATTAATAAATACTGGCAGCGATTGATCAAATATTTTCATGGGGTTGTTTCCCTGCTGCTTGCCGGCTGGCTTTTCTGGCAGTCGGTTGTTCTCTTCAGAGGGGGATTGTCGGGGGGGATATTAGCGTTCCTGGGTCTGCTGCTGCTGGTGGTTGTTGCCAACAGTTTTCGTTCTCCCGCGTCGGGATATAATTACTTGATTTTCCTGACTTTCCCCGGTTTGATAATCGGGGGTTCTTTGCTTGGTCTGTATTATTTAATCCCGGAATTGTTGCCGCCGGTGATTGATTGGCCGGCAAGTCTGTTCATGGCTATTGGCTACTGTCTTTTCAGCGTTCTGGTTGTTTACCTGTGGCCTTTTGAGGAGGAATCGGTGTGAAATTTATTCATATCAGTTTTCATTTTGAATACGGGGGGGTAATTGAGAAAATTTTAGACAGTAACGAAGTAAAAGATTATGTTCGTTATCCAATGATTGAAAGTAAAGATTGTGACGGCAAACATTTTGGGACCCAGGTTTACCCGGGGAATGCCAGCGTGATCCAGGCGATGGTGGAGGAAGAAAAAATCGAGAAATTGTTTGCTGAACTGGAAGATTTCAAAACAGAGAAGAAATCTCACCACCATCTTAGAGCTGTTGTTCTGCCGCTTGAAAGAGAAATATAAATGTCTTCGGAGCTTCCTCTTTCAGTTAACAATAAGGTTTTAGTTATCCATCCCGATGAATTTACAACGGAGGTCTTATCTTTTAACCTCCGGCGGATGAATTATGAACCGGTATTAATTGAAGACGGGCGGCAGGCGTTTAAAATGTTAGAGGACAGGGGGGTCCCCCGGCTGGTGTTAATGGATCTTTTGCTTTCTTACCGCAGCGGCTATGAAGTTCTAAGGGCCTACCGTGATGATCCCCGGTGGAGGCAGGTGCCGGTCCTGATTTTAAGCCGCCAGAAGTCAGAAAAGACCGTGGAGCAGGCTTTCCGGGAGGGGGCCAGTGACTACGTAAAAATACCGTTCAGTCTCCGGGAGCTGAAGGCACGTATAAAAAGATTGATCGGCCGCCGGCCATGAAAGATAAACTTTTAGTTATATTTGTCCTGGCGGTCTGTTCAGCCGTATTGCTTGGTTTTTCCCCTGCTGAGCGGCTAAAAATTGAGGAAATGGTGGGCCGGGAGGATTACCGAAAAGCAGAAGCTTACCTTGAAAACTATCTCCGGGAGAATCCGGAAAATAATGAAGCTCGTTTCTGGCTGGGGAGAGTTTACGGCTGGCAGGGCAAATTTGAGCAGGCTCAGGAAGAGTATGAAAAATTACTGGATGCGGAACCCGAGAACTACGACTACCTGCTGGGCAAAGCCAGTCTTTATTACTGGCGGGGGGAGTTTGAACGGGCCCTTGAGCTGACCGAGGAGGTTGTTGATAACGCTCCGGGTTACAGAGATGCTTATGAACTTAAACTGCGTCTGCTGGCCGGTCTGAAAAGATCGGAAGAATTCCAGACAGTTTTACAGGAAGCGAGGGGAAGATTTGAAAATTTTATCCCTCCGACGGGGCCCGAGCTTCCGGCTTCGCCGTGGGATCTTCAGCTGTCCGGGCAGTATTCTGCTCTTGATTCCGGTTATTCAGACTGGCAGGAACAGCGATTGGATATTTTTTACCGGCAAAGCGGGCGAATTTTCCGGGGCGGGATTCGAGAGACTGACCGGTTTGACCGCAGCGATTATGAGATTGGAGCCGAGGCCGGCTTTATTATAGCCAAAAACTGGCGGGGAAGAATCGGCAGTGAAATCAGCACTACCGGGCGAATACTGCCTGACTGGCAAATAGAGGCGGGGGGAAGCTACTCGGGGTATGAGAACCTGGTATTAAATTTAAACCTGCGGCGAGCTGATTACAATGGTGAAAAGGTTGATTTTATCACTGTTTCTCCGGCTCTCTACCGGGGTGATTACCGTTTTTTTTACGCCCTGAACCGGGCTGACAATAAGGAAGGAGGAATAAATTTTAGCCACCGGGTGGGAGTTGACTATTACTATGGACCGGGTAGTTCGACCGGGGTTGCCGCATACAGCGGGGATGAAGTCGAGAACCTGGCGGGCGGTGAACTGCTGGAGATGGAAGTGGAAGGTTTTTACATCCGGGGAAGTCATCTGTTTGATAAAAACTGGGGGATAAATTACCGCGCGGGTTACCATGAGCAGGGTGAACAGTATAATCGCCGTGATTACAGTATTGGCGTGATCTATAATTTTTGACAGTCTGGTTGTCTGGGCCTACTGGCTGGCCCTTGTAATTGGGGTTTTTGGAGGAGTGGGGATGCTCTATGTTTTAGTGGTGCGAAGAAAAAATATAGAACGGGACAGAAAAACAGCAGATTTAAAACCCAGGTGGCAACTACTGCTGACCCGGGCGGCAAGTGGGGCGGAAATCGAGTTACCTCCTCTGGCAGGGGAAGATAAAAAAATTGTATTCAAAATATGGTATCAGGCCCAGCAAACACTGAAGGAAACTGCGGCCGAAGAACTGATCTCGGTCGGTCGGCAACTTGGTTTCAAAAAACTGGCGGCTGAGCTGGTGGAGAATTCTTCCCGTCTTGACGATTTACTGGGAGCCATCGGTGGGCTGGGCATCCTGGAAGCAGAAGAACATGAAGGGAAGATTTTAGAATATTTTGAGAATGAGAATGCAATTTTATCCCTCGTGGCTGCCGGGGCACTTCTAAAAATCAATCCCGAAAAGCATGTCCCACGGATAATTAAAGAAATGGGCTGTCGAGATACCTGGCCCGAAGACCGGGTGGCCGGGATGCTGGCGGAGATAAACCCCCAGCTTATAGTTGATATTTTCAAGAAAAAACTGGAAGATATCTCTCCCGAGAGCAGCTCCCGGTGTATAAAAATATTGATCCGCCTGGCACCGGCGGAGGCGGCCGATGTTATTGAAAAGTTGTTAAAAACAAACCGTGGTGTCGAGGAGGTATCGGTCTGCCTGTATGGCGCGGCCGAACTGGGCCACCCCCGCCTGCTTGATCTGGCAAAAGAATACCTGGAACATGACGAGTTTTATGTTCGCCTCCAGGCGACCAGGGCGGTTGGGAAACTGGGGGGAGATGAAGAAAAAGAAACAATAATTAAATCACTACGGGACGGCAACTGGTGGGTCAGGCTGCGGGCCGCCCAGGCACTCGCAGATCTACCGGGAATTGATAGGGAAGAGTTGAAGCGGTTAAGCAGGGAACATCCGGATAAATTTTCCCGGCAAATTATGAACCAGGTCCTGCAGGAGAAAAAGATATGATTCCGACCGGTTTTTTGCTGGTAGTTATGGAATGGGTTTTTTTAATATATTTTTTGGGGATAAACATTGGTTATTTTTCATTAAATATGATTTCGGTAGGGGCAATTTCCAGGCATATGCAGGAAGAACAGCTGGTGGGTTTGCCCGATTCTTATGAAGAATTTATGCCCCCGGTAAGTATTTTAGTTCCCGCCTATAACGAAGAGGAAGGAATAATTCAGACCGCCCGCTCCGTCCTGCAGTTAAATTATCCCGCCTTTGAGATAATTGTGATAAATGACGGTTCCACCGACGGTACCCTGGAGAAATTGCGGGAGGAGTTTGAGTGCCGGCTGGTAGAAGAGACGGGATATCACCAGCTGGACACGGCAGATATCCGGGGGTTTTACCGTTCGGATCTAATTGAGGGATTGCGGGTGGTTGATAAAGAAAACGGGGGCAAAGCCGATGCTCTTAACGCCGGGATTAACGCGGCCCGATATCCACTTTTTTGTGCGATAGACGGCGATTCTGTCCTGGAGAGAGACAGTCTGAAACGTCTTGTAGAGCCTTTTGCCGGGGATGCTGACACAGTTGCCTGCGGGGGTTCAATCCGGCTGGCCAACGGCTGCAAAATTGAGGAGGGTTTTATGAGCAGGGTAGGGCTGCCCGGAAGCCTGCTTGGACTTTTCCAGGTAATAGAATATTTGCGGGCGTTTCTGTTTGGGCGGATGGGCTGGAGCCCTTTGAACGGACTGCTTATAATTTCCGGTGCTTTTGGTCTTTTTGACCGCCGGGCTGTTCTTGAAGCGGGAGGCTACCGGCCCGATACCGTGGCTGAGGATATGGAGCTGGTTATGCGTTTGCACCGGCTGGGAGCTGAAAAAGGGGATAGAAAAAAGATCAAATTTGTCCCCGATCCCATCTGCTGGACGGAAGGACCCGAGGATATTGAATCTCTTCGCAACCAGCGGATCCGCTGGCAGCGGGGTCTGGCCGAGAGCATGTGGTATAACAGGGGACTGCTTTTTAAACCGGGCAGTGGAGCGGCCGGCTGGCTGGCGTTTCCCTTCTGGCTGGTTTTTGAATGCTGCGGGCCGCTGATTGAATCGGCCGGTTATCTATTTATTGCCCTGGGGTTCATACTTGGCTATGTGGCCCCGGAAGTGGTTTTTGTTTTCTTTATTCTTGCCATAGGTATTGGTATGCTATTATCGGTCCTTGCATTTTTTCTTGAAGAGATTTCGTACAGAGTTTATCCGGAGGTTACGGATGCGGTGATTTTATTTTTTACGGCAGTACTGGAAAATTTTGGTTACCGCCAGGTCAACTCATACTGGCGGCTGATAGGGCTTTTGCGCTGGCTGACCGGCCGCCGGAAAGGGGAGTGGGGGAAAATAAAACGTAAAGGATTTAAGACGGGTAGAGAATCCCGGTAATTTATTTAACTTTTTTCCAGAGGTGTGGAAATGGGAGATATTCCGGACAGTGAAATTTTTGTTGAGGCCCGGCAGCTGTTGATTGACCGGGGCCTGGATATGGTTTTTATAACCGATTACGAAGGGGATATACTGTGCGTTAACAATCGTTTTGAAGAGGTTTCCGGTTATTCTGAAGAAGAAGCGCTGGGGGAGAATCCCCGGATTTTAAATTCCGGTTATCAGCCGGAGACCTTTTATGAACATTTATGGTCGACTATTAAATCCGGTGAGCGGTGGCGGGGAAGTTTCTGCAACCGGAAGAAAAACGGTGATCTGTTCTGGACTGATTCAGTGATTATTCCGGTGAAGGATAAGGAAGGAGAAATTGTTGCTTTTGCATCCGCCCACCAGGAAGTAACGGAGTCTTACCGTCTGCGGGAGCGTCTGCAGGCGACCGTTCAGAATTCGCTGACCGGAATTATAACGATAAATGCTGAAGGCACAATAACAAAAGTAAACCCCTCGGCCAGCGAGACTTTCGGCTACCGGCCCCGGGAGATAATTGGTAAAACCGTTGATGAAATTTTTCCTGGAACAGACCTGAGGGAAGGAATAGAAAATTTTATCCAGAAGGGGGACCCGGGGATAATCGGCCGGCGGATGGAAAAACAGGCCCGGCGGTCCGACGGGTCCTGCTTCCCGGCCCAGGTTGAGTTGAATGAGATCCGGACCGAGGAAGGGATTCAATTTGTCTGCATGGTTATTGATATTTCGACGGAAGTTGAATACCGGCAAAAACTGGAAGAGGCAAACGAAAAGCTGGAGGAGAAAAACAAATACCTGGAACGATTATCTGTCTTTGATTCTTTGACCGGGATACCCAACCGGAGGCGGTTTGAGGAAAAACTGACCGACGAGTGGGACCGCTGCCGGCGGGAGAAGCAGTCTCTTGGGATTTTAATAATAGATATTGATAATTTCAAACTGTATAACGACTATTACGGCCATCCGGCCGGCGACCGGTGTTTAAAGCGGGTAGCCGGCATACTCAAGGATCAGATTAAACGATCAATTGATATTATTGCCCGATACGGAGGAGAAGAGTTTGCGGCAATTCTGCCGGATACCGACCTGAAAGGAAGCCAGAAAGTTGCCGGAAGTATCCGGCAGGCGGTTGAAAAAAATCGAATTGAACATGAGGTATCTGAAGTTGCAGAAGTTGTAACCGTAAGCGTCGGGGTAGCTTCGGCGATTCCCTCCGAAGCGGAAGATGAGTGGGAACTGGTTGAGAAAGCGGATAAAGCCCTCTACCGGGCCAAGCAGGCCGGCAAGAACCAGGTAAAAACAGCATCTAATTAATACTATAAATACTGAGGTGTTAAATATGAGTACTGAACTTTACGAGATAGCAATTGGAAACGAGGCCGAAGGTGTTCCTTACGCGCTGGTGACGGTGACCGATACAGCAGCTTCCTCACCCCGGAAAGTGGGGGCGAAGATGATAGTGTATGAGGGGGGGGAGATTGACGGAACAATTGGCGGTGGTACCCTGGAGGCGAATGTGATTGAGGAGGCCGTGGAAGCTCTAAAAGAGGGCCAGAGCCGGAAATTAGAGTATACACTGGAGCCGGAAGATTTAGGGATGTATTGCGGAGGAGCCGTGGAGCTGTTCGTGGACGTTTATACCCGTGATTTTCACCTGGTTCAATTTGGCGGCGGCCACGTGGGAGAATCTGTGGCCCGACTGGCTGAACTGACCGGTAGATCTTATACAATTGTGGACGACAGAGAAGAGTTTGCCAACCGGGAAAAATATCCCGGAGCCGCCCGGGTGGTCTGCACTGATTTTGAGGATTGTTTTGAGGAACTTTCTGTTGATGAAAACACCTATCTTTCCATAATAACCCGGGGGCATGTGGCCGACAAAGTTGTGCTCAAGCAGGCCGTGAAGACGGAAGCTTGCTATATCGGGATGATTGGTTCGGACAGTAAGGTCCGCCGGCTGGGTCGTGAAATCGAGGAGGAGACCGGCAGCAACCCCCTGACAGATGAGCGAGTTTATGCCCCGATTGGTTTGAAACTGGGCACTTCCCGGCCCGGGGATATTGCTGTTTCGCTGTGGTCGGAGATCCTGAAACTGCATACGGAGGGGACCGGCGAACATATGCGGGTTAAACCGGAATGAGGGCCGGTTGAGTTTGGGTTTTGGATTAAAAACAAATATGAGCTTTTAAAGTCGCAGACCGGAGTCTATTTTGTTGCTTTGAAATCCCGCGTGACTTAAAATATAGCTTCCAGAATGCCAGCACCTTCAAGAACAAGGAGAGGTCGCCGGATGGTTAAATGGCTTAAAAAGTATTTGCCGGTACTTATTCTACTCTTTTTAGCCTGGTTAATTTTTGCCGAGCAGTTAAGTTTTTCGATAGCCGTGGTGGGAATATTTGTTTCGGTGATAACTCTCTATCTGCTGCCAATGCGGTTTCTGCGTCATTTTGCCACCAGTATTGTTCTCAGGGCTTTATTTGTTCTTGCCTTTTTGTTTTACCTGTTTTTGGAGGTGTTCCAGGCCAGCTACCAGATTGCTTTTTTCAGTCTCTGGCCGGGAGTATCCCTGGAAACCTCTGTGATTGGCTATTCATACACTGTTGAAAACAAGGTGGCACTTTTTTTACTGAGCACCGTGATCACCCTCACACCCGGGACCCTGGTCCTGGAGGTAAGCCGGAAACGCAACCGTCTTTATATCCATCATTTAACTCACGCCGGGTCCGGCCGGGAGGACACCTGGGAAACAATAAAATTGATGGAAAACTGGCTGCGGAGGAT
>CAZKRS010000026.1:0-13876 GCA_964555265.1 uncultured bacterium
TCATTTTCTTCCAGGTATTGCCGGGCAAAATTAGCGTATTCTTTTATTCTTGCGGTTGTTTTTGGTAAAGAGGAGAAATACAGCGGTTCTTCGGCTATTACTTTTCCAACTTCATCCCATTTATCTTCTATGATGCGCATATATACCCGTAAAAGTGCCGGGTCTTCCCACTGTCTTTCCCTCCACTCCAGTGGTAGTTCCAGGGTGCGTGCATGCCGCCGGCCGGCAGAAATTGAACGGAGCTTCTCGTCCGCCCGTTCATAATGCGGTTTGAAATACCGGCCTGAATCCAGGTATAACAGCAGGTTTTTATTGGATAATAGTTTTTCTCGATAAGATTTACTCCAGAGTTTTTCCTCCAGGTCAATATCAGGTAAGTCTTTAGAAATATTGCGGAGTTCTTCCAGGCGCCGGTATGCAGCGTAGAAGCTGTTTTCGGCCAGTTCTTCGTGAAATTTATCCAAAATGTCATTAAAATTTTGCAGTTTATTTTCCTTGATCCTGGCCAAATACTCCGGGCCTTCAACCGGTAATATAGCACTGTAATCCAGTTGCCAGCGTCCATAATCATAATTGTCGAAACGAAATTTAACCAACAGATAGTTTCCGGCCCGATATGTTTCTTGCACCCGGGGATTAGAAAAATATTCAAATGAATAGTAAGTTCCCGGGAAACCAAGCGGATACTCATCTAAAAAATCAATAATCTGCTCCCTGGTTTTTAAAAGTGTTGTATCCTCTCGCGGTGTTTTGAAGATCAGATCGTCCGTGTCGTCAAATATAAATGGGTTTTCTTCAAATTTTGCAAAAGAATTTCGATCTAAGTATTGTTTTTTAGCAATCGTATCGCCGTTTACTACCTCTTCATGCCATATATTTGGTGTATCCGGGTGAGAGTAGTGTTTTATTTGCCGGTTTTTCAACTGTTGAACTGTTGCTGTCGATAAATCCATTTTTAACAACCGCTTACCGTTGAAATTTAGATAGTAATTCCCGGGTTCAATATCTTCGGTGAAGTAGATATAGGCCTGACCGTTTTTAATCGACAAAAGTTCGCTTTGGGTCCGGTAAGCGGAAGGAGGAGTGGCCGGGGCAGCCGAAGCGGACAGACCAAGTAGGATAATAAATAACATTACGCCGGCTATATGCGGCGGCGAGAAAAAACCGGTAGCGGAGGGATAATAATATTTATCCATGGTATTACTCCCGTTTGTCCAGGTTGTCTTATATTAACATATTCTTCTTAAATTTTTCCATTTGTTCAAAAAGAATCAAAGACTGGAAGGACGGTTGGAAACTATTGGAGAGGTTTTGCTAAATGTACTTTGGTTTGGTGATGTTTTTTTCTATAATGTAAACTCAGCAAGAGCTATTTTTAGACGTTTGATTTTAATTTAGCCGGCCTAAAAATTTTATTGTCCGGCCAAGGGAAGCGAGCTCATGGAATATTTTGAGATATTTTCGCTGAAAAATGGGCAGTCTAAAACCATCGAGACTTCACTGGTTCCACTTACCGTGGAGTATGGGGGCGATGAACTTATCTACAGCCGGCCGCCGGTGGAGGATCCGGAGGGGGACAGGGTAGAAAAAATCTTTCTGGCCGGTAACGCCGGTAAATCGATTCAGCTCTCCTATTTGCCGGTGTATCCCGACCGGCCCGTAATTTTTAAACCCGAAGAAAAAATTGTTGTTCCTCCCGGGGAGAAAGGATTTTTCTGCCTGGTTATTGAGCTGGGAATCGGGATAAAAATATGTAAAACTGATACGGTGCTGGAAGAAGTTCTGCCCGCCCCGCGGAAAAACAGCTACTGGGGCCCGCCAACCGGGGGCATCCTTGCCTACCAGGTTCGAACTGGCTCCAGCACCAATCCCGTAAAACTGGTTGAAACTACAGCTCCCACCGAGGCGGCTGTTCCAATTATTTTTCATAACAAAAGAGATGTTGCCCAGGAGGTCACCCGGTGTCTTGTGCCCCTGCGTGAGCTGGATATCTACCGGCGGGCAACCTCCGAACTTATTTTTGAGGCGGTCAGGGTGGAACAAAAAGGGGAGGCCGACCAGATCCCGGTCCCCCAGAAAAGGCCCCCGAAAGGGTTTGAAAGTTCTCTTGAAAAGGTAACTACCGCCCCCAACAAACCCCGGACACTGCTGGAAAATGTGAGCAAATTCACGGGCTGGCAGCAGCTTACGGGGGTGTTTGTGGACCGGTGAACCTTGAATTTGGCCCTTTGCGCCACCTGCATGAGCTGGCGGCCGGTTGGCCCTGGCAGCAGGTTATGATAATTTTGTTAACTGCCCTGGTGGGATTTTTGATTGCCCGTTTGATCAGTAAACTGGTCGGGTTTCAGGTGGAAAGTAAGATGGATTCCACCTCCGGGATGATTGCCCAGAAACTGACCTTTTATTTCCTGCTTATAATAGTTGCCGCGGTTATTTTGCGTGAACTTGATGTCAGCCTTGGCGCTTTGCTGGCGGCCGGTGGTTTTCTGGGGCTGGCTTTCGGGTTTGCCGCCCAGACCTCCGTTTCCAACATGATCAGTGGCGTGTTTTTGATTTTTGAGCGTCCGTTTAGCGTCGGGGATGTTATCAAAATAGACGGGGAAGTGGGGATTATCCTCAGTATTGATCTGCTTTCCACGAAGATGCGGACCCTGGATAACCTCTACCGGCGGGTTCCTAACGAAAAAATACTTAAAAATGATATTACCACGATAACCAAGTATGATATTCGGCGCCTGGATATAAATACGAGTATAAGTTACGAGGATGATATACAGGTGGCAAAAGAAACCCTCCTCGCTGTGGCGGAGAAACATCCCCTGGTTATGGGGGACCCGGAACCGGTGGTCCTGGTCACTAAAATGGCGGATTCGGGTATTGAGATGATCCTGCGCTGCTGGTTTTATAAAACTGATTATATTACCCTGCTTGGTGAGCTGACCCACCAGGTTAAGGTTGAACTTGAAGAGGCCGGCTGTACGATTCCTTTTCCCCACCGTACTGTTTACGTTCGTAACGAGGAAGACTGGCAGAAAGCAGCAGCTCTGGAAGAGTCTTGAATAAAGACTGTTTGCCGGGAATGAACCTTGCCGTTTAAAAAAGCTTTAGATATTGAAGAGATTCTTGCGGCCACCGAGAGCTACGAACGGGTAATTACTGCCGACACCCCCCTGGCTGATGCTCTGAACAGCCGTGTAAAACAGCCCCTGCTTGGTCGCCGGGCCGTTACTCCCCGGGGAGTTGTTTACGAAGAAAGTGCCGGCGACGAGGTTAAAGACCGCCGGGAACTTTTCCTGCGGGCGGTCCGGGAGTATAATCTTGGCTACAAGGAAGCCTTTTACTGGCTGGAAAATGCTCTTCATTGCTGGCAGGAGACGGGCCGCCTGGAAAAATTGCTGGATTACGAACGTTTTAACAGTGAACCTGCCCGTAAAATTGTTGAATTGCTGAAAAACACGGCCAATACTTATCGCCTCCAGGCCGAATATACGCCAGGTAAAAATAAGAAAACAGCAGTAGTGGCCCCATACCAGTTCAAGGGACTGGACCGGAGAGTTCTGCCGGAAAAATTTGATGTTATAGATCCTTTCCGGGAAGAAAAATATGAATTACCGGAATTCAAAATATTTTCCTCGGCGACGGCGATTGTGCAGACACTTCTTAATAATATTACCCCCGAGAATGCTTACGACGTTGCTGTGGTCCTGGAGGAGGAGAGCCGCTATCAACCATTGGTTGAGGCGGCCTTTTTAGCCCGGGATATTCCCTACATTCATAAAACCCATCTTTCGGAAAGTGAGAATTTCCGGACCTGGTTCAAACTGCTCAGGTTTGGCCTGGCAGGCCAGCGGCTCCGTCTGCGTGATTTGCAACCACTGCTCAGGAAATTCAACTGTTCGGCGGATGTTGTGGATAACCAAAAATATTTTTCCAGTCTGGGGGATGAAAAACTGGAGGAAATAAGAAGGCTGCTTTACAGGGTGAAAAATTTAACCTTCCAGGAAATACTTGCGGAGTTTGAGGACCGGCTGGACGTTACTCTGCCGGAACTGCGTGTTATTTTGAAGCAGTTAAATTTTTACAACCGGCCCGTGACTGCCGACCGGCTGAACGTGGTCCAGTTTTACCTGGAATCTTTTGACGTGAACATTGAAACCGATCAAAAAAAGCAGGGTGTTTTACTTGCTTCCCCCCGCTCGAGTTCTTATGTGGACAGACCTATTGTGTTTTATGTCGGGCTGGATGCCGACTGGACGCGCCAGGTCGCCGATAAACCGTGGATTGATAGCGAAAGGGCCCGTCACCGTAACCTGCACGACTTTCAAATTCTTCTTCAGAACGGCAGTCAGCGTTATTATCTCGTCCAGAACCGGCAGATGAACGAGGAGATAACCCCCTGTTTTTATTTTAATATTCTGCTGGATGAAAATTTTGAAAGTTTCACCGACCTTCCTCACCGCCGTTACCGGGGCCGCAGGGAAGCCGATAAAAACAGCTTTACTGCTCCTGAACCGCTGGCCCCTGCTCCCCTCAAGACGATCAGCCAGTCCGCACTCTCCCGGCTGGTTCGCTGCCCCCGGGAGTATTTCTTTGACCGCCTGGTGCCCACGGTTGAAAACCGGTATCTGAAACGGGGCCAGCTCTACCATCAGTTTGCCGAGTTTTATCTCTGTCACCCGGAGGTGGCAAAAGAAAAAGGAACCGGATATTTTGTTGATCTGATTGTTGACGAGCTGGCTTCATTTGTTGATGAACTTGAACATTACCGCCTGATTACCGAGAGCCGGGTGGCCCTCGGTAATATAGTTCAATACCTGGACAGTATTGATCTTAAGGAGGGTTTTGTTGATCCCGACGGTACCCCGGGCAAATATGAAAACGATAATTTTTTTGGTGACCGGCTTGATCTTCCAGTTTCTTCGCCAATGAGCGAGGTCTGGTTTGAAAATGAACAGATAGGCGTTAAAGGCAAGATTGATCTAATCCAGGGCCCCGGTCATCTGCTTGATTTCAAGAGCGGTTCCCGGGTTTCCTCGGCCGCCGTGGTAAAACGGGCAAATATCCAGCTTCTGGAAGAGGATGCCAATTTCCAGGTTATAATGTATCTTTCCCATTTCCGGTCAAAAAACCCGGGCCGGAAGCTTAAGTTCACATTTTTTCATTTCCTGGATAACATTGCGGATGTAATCCGGGGCGAGGGCGAAATTGCGGATACAACCACAACTATTACCTACTATCCACGCCGGTTTTCGGAGCAGGTTTTTCTCGAGGAGACTTTTGAATGGTTAATTTCTGGTGTTTCAGAAACTAATGACCGGCGCAAGATGCTGGAGGGAATCGGTTATCCCGCTTACAGAAAGTTTTTTAAAAAGAACGAAATCCCTCCTGTTTTTGATAAAGACCAGATCCTGGCCGATCCTGTTTGCGAACGTTTTATTAACTATGCCCGAAAACAGTTTAAAGACGTAACCTATGTATGCAACGGCTGCAGATCGACGCTGAAGGAACTGATATATTTTCGCTGCAATAATTTTTTCTCTGAAGACCTGGATCTGTTCGAGGAGTTTGTCCGGGACCGGCTGGCGGAGTTAAATGAATACCGCGGTTCGAGTTTTCCGGTTGAGGGCTGGCTGGAAGATTTCGATCTTGAAAATACGGATTACCGGGATCTGATTCGGGATGAGCGGTAATTCGCCCAACCGCCGCCAGCGCCAGCTTATTGAAAATACCCGGGGGATATACCTGGTGGACGCCGGGGCGGGAACAGGGAAAACTTTCACCCTTTCCCGTCGTTATGCCCGCATCCTTGCCGGGGAGGAAGTTGGCCCCGCTGATATATTACTTATAACTTTTACTAACAACGCCGCGGCGGAAATGAAAGAAAGAGTGATCAGCAGTTGCGATTACGATCCCCTGGAGCTGCAGGAAGCGCCGATATCCACCTTCCATAGCCTGTGTCACCGTTTGCTTCTACGATATGGTTTCACGGCCCCTTACCAGCTGGGATTTAACGAACCGCTATCAACTTCCACCCGGCTGCTTCAGAATGAAACCCTGGAAGCCGAACAGTTCCGCCGGTTTTTGCACCGGTTTATTGAGGAAAACCCCGGTCATCACCGCTATTTGAAGGTGGTACGGGACCGTAAAAACTTGCTGGGTCTTGTGAAATCCCTGGCGGCCAAGGGGATTTTTCCCCTGGCCGGCGATCCGGAAAAAAACTGGTACCAGCAGGGAGAATTTTACCTGGACGGTTACCGGGAAAGCTGCGCCCGGCTGTTTGAGGAGGCCAATGCTCCCGGGGAGGGAAAAACAAGACTCACCCAGTCGGATTTGCTTTACCGGATAAAATCAGATCTGCGGGAAAAATGTTTCCCTCCGGATGCTCCCGGGAAAAGCGAGGTTATAGATGACAATAATATCCAGGTGAATTCCGGGCTGTTCTGGGAGGCGTTCGCGGAGGACAGAAGCGGTCTGAAGAACTTTGTTCATGAGCTGTATACCGGTTATATCAGCCACTGCCTGGATCATAACTACCTGAACTTCAGTTTTTTGCAGATGTTTGCTTACCTGCTGCTCTGCGAGGAGGAAACTGTCCGCCGCCAGGTGGCTTATGATTTCGTGATGGTCGATGAATTCCAGGATACAAGCGAAATCCAGTTCAAATTGATGATGCTTTTGGCCGGAAAACCCAATATCTGCGTTGTCGGGGACTGGAAACAGAGTATCTACAGTTTCCAGTATGCAAATGTTGATAATATCCAGAATTTTCAGCAGCGGCTGAACCGTTATAAGAAGGAACTTAACCGTGACCGGCAGCGAATCGACTATCCGGTCCGGGAAGTCCGAAAGATTCCCCTGGAAAAAAATTACCGGTCAACCCAGAATATTCTCGATTTTTCCGAGCAGAGCCTGGTTTTGCCGGCAACCGGGCGGGAGAGGGTTGACGAGGAAAAAATTAAACAGAAAATTGTCCATCTTGAAGCAGAAAAAGAAACTAAAAACACCGAGATCCGGGGGTTGCTCAGCGAGGATGAACCGGCTGCTATCCTCCAGCAGATCCAGGAAGTTGTAGATAATGAACAATATGTTCGCTCGGAAGAAGGAGAAAAAATCAGGCTTAAATACGATGACATTGCTATTCTAACCCGGACCCGTAATTTTGGACTGGACCTCCAGCAGGAGGCCCGCCGCCTGGGTCTGCCGGTGGCCTATGAAGGCGGAGTGGAGCTTTTCAAAACCAACCCGGCGATAATTCTGCTTGCCTGGCTGCGGGTGGTTGATGATATTAGATCGGTGAGAGGGTGGTCGGTAATCCTGGAGGAGGCCGGTTATACGCTCCCCGCGGCCAGAAATATACTGGATTTCGCGGGCGAAGATAGCCTGGCTGAGGCGGCACAAAACCTGCCCGAAGATATGCTGGCGTTTCGGGAAGAACTGCTTTTTGCCCGGGAAAACTCCCGCGGTCGCTGGCCGGCGGTCCTTCCCCGGATGATTTTTGACCGTTATGGTATCGACGATGGATTTTCCGATCGGATCGTCGAGGTTCTCGTGGAAACGGCCGGCTCCAGTTACCTGAACCCGGGGGAGCTGGTTAATTTTATTGAGGATAATATCGAGTCTTCAACCACCTACGACGTTGATAACCCGGCTGAGAATGCCGTCACTATTCAGACTATCCATGCCGCAAAAGGATTGGAATACCCGGTGGTTTTTATTTCTGATATTAACCGGCGCCGGTTCCCCGGGACAACCGGCGAAAACCAGGTTATTGATTACAGCGATCCCGTTGGTCTACGGCAGAAAAAAATATTGAGCGACTCCGAACCTCCCTATGATTTTGATAATTTTTCCACGATTCTTCTTCACCGCTGTTTGACCGGGGAATACGACGAGGAAAGAAGGTTGATGTATGTGGCCATGACCCGGGCTGAGCAGTATCTTTTTCTGACGGCCGATGTGGATAAAAAAAGTAAATTCTTCCAGAATCTGGAGGATATGATGCCGGTCGAAAAAATAGAGGATCCCGGTCCCGAAGCTGTCGAAGAACCACGGGAAAAGTTTGAGTCGATTGAGGTTTCTGCTCCCCGGGATCATTCCCCCCGCAAGCTGTCGGTACATGAACTGATGGAAGAACCGGAGGAAGTTGAAGCGGGGAAAGGTGCTCTGTTTGGCCGCCGGGTCCATGAGTTTGCTGAAAAACTGGCCGGGGGAGAGCCGGTGGAGGCGGCCGGTCCCGACGAAGAAAACATTGCCGCCTGGCTGGAAGATTTGCCCGGGGAGTTGATCGCTGAAGAGGCCTGCCTGCTCCCGCTGGAGGTGGGCAACCGGCGGGTTGTTCTTTCGGGGATTATAGATCTGATCAACAAAAGAAAAAATGAGATATGGATCGTTGATTATAAAACTGACCGGCACAAAAAAAACCTGCCCGAATACCAAAAACAGCTCAGTGTTTATTACCATGTTCTCCAAAAAATTTATGAAAAAAAACCTGTAAAAATTGCCCTGTTTTTCAGCGAAGACGGTACGCTGGAAGAACTTAATCCCCTGGATCTGTCGGAAATAAAAAAACTTACCGCCGGGGTGTTGAGGTGAACTGGTATGCAGAGTGACGGCCTGGAGTTTGATCCCGGTGTCAACCGGGATGATTCTGCCTGGCGCGCTGCTTCTTCCGGTGAAAAACAAAGCGGGGAAGACCCGGCGCCTTCCCCCGGTAATAGTGAAGGGGAGACTGCAGTAAAACTGCGCTCGACTTCTGAGCTACCCGCCGGGTTAAGAAATAATCCCGGCCGCCAGGTGGAAGGGAAGGTGATGAAGAGCAAGGGCGAAAATGAATACCTGGTAAAGATCAACGGTCGCCAGGTAACGGTGGAAACTGAATTTCCCCTCCGGGAGGGGGATTTGCTTCAGCTTGAGGTTGGCGGTAATAACAGCAACGAACTGTTGCTTGTGGGGATAAATCCTGGCGGCGAGGGGGAAGTTATGACGGTTCCAGAAGCCCGCAATCTGCTCCTCCAGATGGAACTTCCGACTTCGAATGAAGCGGTGCGGTTGATCAGACTCCTGGGGCGGGAAGGCGGTCTGGCTGCACGAGAGGAACTGGCTGATCTGCTGGATTCATCCGAAATGCTGCAGGACGAAGAAGGAAGGTTTTCATCCCGGAGGGTGCGGTCGTTTCTTTTTTTAAAACAGAACCAGCTACCGGTGAGCAAAGAACTGGTTGATTTCCTGGCAACCGAAGCAACCGACCGGGTTTTATCCCGGCTGATGAGCGAAGATCTGCTGCCCCGGTTAAAATTTGACGAGGGCCGCCTGACCGAGCAACTGCGGGAAATAGTAAACCGGCTGGGCATTGACCTTGAACGGCAGCTGGCAGCGGATCCCGCCCGGGCAAGCGAAACAATCCGGGCCCGCCTGGCCGGAATTGTTCTTGAAGTTTTAAATAATGAGGAGCTTAAATCTTCACCGGAGCGGGGGGCAAAAAATTACGGTGGTCTGCTCAGGCATTCGCTTGCTTCCGCGACTGAGGGACAAACGCTATATTTGCTGGTGCCTTTTCAGACGGAGGAGGGGACAGATTTTTTCCAGGTGCGTTTCCAGGACGAACGTTCGGAGCCCGAGGAAGAAGAAAAAGAAAAATGGAGCGTCCGGTTAAAGATAAATCTTTCCCGGCTGGGGGAGATAGTTGTTGACGCTCGCCGCCGGGAAGAAAAAATAAAACTGAACCTGACGGCGGCCGAAGCAAAAACTGTGAGTCTGCTCCGGAAAAATAAAGACAACCTGAGAGAGATGCTGGTTGAACTCGGGTATGAACCGGCGATAAGCTGCGGAGGTCTGGAGGATAAACAGAAGGATTTAGTAGATGAAAATTTACTTCAGCTCAACGAAAAAAGTCTCTACCGCCTGGATCTGGAAGCATGAGCCTATTTTCGTTTGCCGGGGGTTATTGTTCGCCGGAGTCGGCCAGGATCGGGTCGGGCGGAGTGACCAGGGGATCTTCTTGAACCAGCTGTTCCGGCAGTTCTTCTTTTATAATCACTTTTGTTCCCGGTTTTACACGATCGTAGAGTAATTCAACATGACGGTTGTAAAGGCGAATACAGCCGTCTGAAGCAGGACTTCCTATTTTTTCCGGTTCCTTTGTTCCGTGAATCCCGTAGGACGGTTTGTTTATTCCCATCCACCGGCTCCCCAGCGGGTTGTCTGGTCCGGGGGCTTTTGCTTCTTCGTCGGGAGGGGTATACCAGGGATGCTCCAGCTTATTTATAATTTCAAACTCTCCCCGGGGAGTCGGCGCGGTATCAACACCGGTGCTGATCGGATACCGGGAAACCACCCGGCCGTTATTCATACTAAGAAGCTTAAAATCATTCAAGGAGACATAGATTTCATCAACCTGCCGGGGTATGTACTGGCGTGTTGCATTCTCCCGGGGGGTAGCCGAAATAAGAGGAAAAATGAGCAACGTAATAATAGCAATGTACAGTATGATTGTCGATTTTTTCATAATTCCCGTTCCACTCCAATCCAATCAATTGATATAGTCTAATCCCTTGATCGGCAGGAAACGGGGAAATATTTAGCCGTAATATAGAAAGATAGGGTTAAAGAGGGCCGTATTTACGCTCCTGGGCTTCCTGGGGGTCAAGAATAGAGAGCAGCTCGGCGATGGAAACATCATACGCGTTGAGGAAACCTAAGAGTTCAACCGGATCGATTTTTCTCCGCCCGGATTCGCAGTTGGAAACAAAAACCTGGTCTTTACCCAGCTTTTCTGCCACGTCGGCCTGGGTCATGTTAAGATCACTGCGAAATTTTTTCAGCGCCCTCCTTATCTGTTCCATAAGCCAGAACCGGGTATTGTCCTCCAGCATGATGCCGGGCGCTAAATCCTGAATATCCATGATGACTACCTCGCTTTAATTTATTGTGCCGCCCAAAACCTGCAACCGAAATCTGTCTCTTTTATCCCCGGGTAGGGGGATAAATCTGATCTCATCCTTGAACCGGGTTAGATTATTTTTTTAAAAATAACTTTAAGGTTAGAAAAATATTTCAGGATTTTCTCCGGAAATCAATATAATTAATAAAAACTATAATAACTTTTTTTATAATAGAAATCCAATTATATAATCAAGATTTATATTTTGACAGGAGTTTTCCGGGGACAGTCTCTTAGCAATATTTAAAATTCTGTTACAATAGTTCTGATTCCCGTGAAGTTCGAGTGGTTTTTTTAACCCCCAAAAAATGTTTGAGGGAGGAATTATAGTGGATGAAGAGATAGCCCGACATATTAAAAAAGGGATTGATCTTCGCCGTCATATCGCGATCACCCAGCGGGAGCACCCCCAGGCGACAGGTGAATTCAGCCAGCTCCTCGGCCAGATAACTCTGGCAGCCAAGATAGTTTCCCGGGAGATCAACCGGGCCGGCCTGGGCGATATCCTCGGCAAGACTGACGAAGAAAACGTATATGGCGAAAGACAGGCCCGGCTGGATCTGTATGCCAATGCGGTTTTTACCCGGGCTTTGATTCATAACGGGGGTATCTGTATCCTTGGTAGCGAGGAAGAATCCGATCCCATTCAGGTCCGGAAGCCCGAACTGCGGGGCAAATACGCTGTGACTATTGATCCGCTCGACGGGTCATCAAATATTGATTACAACGTAAGTGTGGGAACTATTTTTGGTATATACCGGCGGCAGACGGAAGGAGGACCTCAGACTAAAGCTTCGCTGAAAGATTTACTTCAACCGGGCCGCGACCTGGTTGCGGCCGGATATGTGGTTTATGGTTCCTCGACAATGCTTGTTTATACGGCCGGAGACAGGGTGTTTGGATTTACCCTGGACAGCTCAATCGGGGAGTTTTTGCTTTCTTATCCCAATATAAGAATTCCTTCCCCCGGCGGTTATTTAAGTGTGAACGAGTCTTATTTTAAGAACTGGTCCCCGCCGGTCAGAGAAGCAGTAAAAGAAATTAGAGATCGGGACGATTATTCATCACGGTACATTGGTTCGATGGTTGCAGATTTTCACCGGAATCTTCTCAGCGGTGGAATATTTTTGTATCCGCCCGAGCCGGAGGTTCCCGGCAAAAGATCGGGCAAACTCCGCTTGCTCTATGAAGCGGCCCCGATGGCTATGATTGCCAGCCAGGCCGGCGGCCGGGCCAGTAACGGAAAAAAAGATATCCTGGATGTGGAACCGGACAATCTGCACGACCGGACACCATTTTATTCCGGTAACAGAGAAGATGTTGAGTTTGTCGAAAATAAAATCAAGAGTTGGGAAGATTAAACGGTATGCCTGAAGTCGAACTTCGCAGTTTTGTTTACCTGGATAAAATACAGCCCCAGTTTTCCGCTTTTGTGGCTAAATCCTGCAACTCCGATATTCCCACCGCCGGAATGGCCTCCCTGTTTGTTGAGATTCAGCCCGGTATTGAGATTAACCGGGTTGCCGACGTCGCCATGAAAAAGACCGACGTTCGACCGGCGATAGAGATTGAAGAGCGGGAATACGGAATAATTGAGCTCCACCACGAAAGCCAGGAGGAAGTTCGCTACGCCGGCGATGCTATCCTTGAACGGTTTAACCTCGATTTCTCCGGTCGCCTGGAGCCCCAAATTTTATCCAGCCAGATAATTGATTATGTAACTCCTTATCACGCCCAGGTTGTTAACTATGATTTTGACGGTTCGCTTCTCCTCGAGGGAGATTCCCTGCTGGTTGTCGAGGTTCAGCCGGCCGTCAACTCGGTCCTGGTTGCCAACGAAGCCGAAAAAGCGACTGCCGTTAAACTGGTTCATTTCCGCCTGCGCGGTCGATTTGGACGGGTTTATTTGGCCGGGACTGAAGATCAGACCCGGGCCGCTCTCTCCGCCGTTGAAACCAGTTTTGATCAGTTTAAGGATAAACAGAGATTTTAGCTTCCGCGGCTTCTTTTATTGGGCTTTATAAAACTGGAAAAATTAGATAAACTGTTAGTTTTAATAACAGCCTTCAATCAGGAGTGAACAAAAATGGCCATTGGTCTTGAGATGTACAGGCGGCAACGTGAAGAAGAAAAAAGACGGGAAAAGTTGCGAAAACAGCTTAATAAGGTCCGTAAAGAGTGTGAAGTTTTAATTCGTTCCAACGAAGAACAGCGCTTCATGCGGGTTTATATTTTGATGGCTTTTGACCGGATCATTCATGAACTTGCTTACCGGCGCTCGCTTGGCCGGGCAGAGGTTGGTCTTCATGAGGAAGAGGATGGGAAGTATATTGATATTGAAGTAACAAATCAAAAAATGACCCAGACTGATGTCCGGGAAATTCTTGAACAGAATCTGCGTGATGAGCATACGTTTAACCTTGTAAAAGCCCTTAGTTTTGTTGACGATTTTAAAATCGATACCGCTGAAGAAGGCGGCGTTAAGCTTAGCGCAACCAAGAAGCTTAACACTGAAGTGATTTCTTCTTAATTTTTTGTTAATTTTAATTCACTTTATTAAAAGCGGGTTTTCCTATGCCGGAAGATGACGATTTACAGGAACCGGAAAATTCCGGAGAAGAAGAAATTCCAGAGGATATTTCACCCGAAGATTTGGCCCGGGAAGTAACTGACGGGCTTGAAGAAGATGAAGAACCTACCGATAATGCCGCACCCGAGGAAGAACCTTCAGCTGACTCTCCGGCCGATGATTCTGAGAGTGCGGATCAGCCCGAAGAGGAATTAACGGCGGAAGAAGAGCCGACAGAGGATACCGGCCAGCCCCCCTCACAATCCGAAGATGCAGCGACGGAAACAGACGAAGATGTCTCCCCTGAAGACCTGGCCCGGGAAGCGGCCGATTCTGGCGAAGAAACTGCCGAACAACCCGAAGAAGAG
>CAZKRS010000027.1:0-13862 GCA_964555265.1 uncultured bacterium
CGTTCAAAAAATTTTTGTCCAGGTGGGTCGCACCGGCAAGCTCACCCCGGTGGCGCTTTTAAAACCGGTAGAAGTAGGCGGGGTGACAATCAGCCGGGCCTCGCTGCATAATTACGACGAAGTAATGAAAAAAGATATCCGTCCCGGCGACGAGGTGCGAATCAGCCGGGCGGGGGATGTCATTCCTTATGTGGAAGAGCGGGTGGATGAAAGGCCCGCGGAAGAAAGAAGCGACGCTTTTAAAATGCCGGATAGTTGCCCGGTTTGCTCGGCGCCGGTGACCAGGGAAGGGGCCTATCACCTCTGTAGCGGCGGACTGGCCTGTTCCGCTCAACTCCAGGGAAGACTGGAGCATTTCTGTTCCCGCCGGGCAATGAATATCGAAGGACTGGGTGAAAAACAGATAAAAAAACTGCTTGAAAAAAATATTGTCCAATCAATTGCCGATATTTTTGATCTATCGGAAAAAGAACTTCTGGACGCCGGACTGTTTAAAAATGAAACTTACCTGGAACTAAAAGAAAAATCCAGGTATCCCGAGACAGCTCTGGTTATATACGCCCTGCCCCTTAAAGGAGTGGGCGAGAAAACTGCTATTAACATTGCCGAACAACTGCAGGAACCGACGGAATTACTTAATTCTGACGCTTCAGAACTGGCCGAGAAAACCGGGCTGAGCAAAAAAAGAGTCAAAAAAATTGTCCGGAGCCTGAAGGACAAAAATTTACAGGATAAACTCAAGGAATATGCAAATAACCCCGATAAGGCCGCTGCTGAAGTTGGCAAGGCCGTTCATAATCTCCTTGAGGAGCTTGAAAACAGCAAAAATCCGGAACTGGATCGATTTATCTATGCCCTGGGAATAAGACATGTTGGCAGCCACGTGGCCGGAGTTCTGGCTCAAAATTACAACACTATTAATGAACTGATGAAAGCGGAAAAAAAGGAGCTGATGGAAATTGACGAGGTAGGCCCCGAGGTAGCCGGATCAATCGTCAATTTCGCCCGGAACAGCCAAAACCGGAAGACGGTTGAAAGACTGCTTGAACTGGGAGTTAAGCCCCGGCCTGTTAAAATTGAAACTGAAAAGGTCCTGGAGGGGAAGCGGTTTGTATTCACAGGCAGCCTGGAAAATTTATCCCGTTCCCAAGCCCGGGAAATGATAGAAAAAATGGGGGGACGGGCAACATCTTCAGTAAGCAGCGTTACCGATTACCTGGTCGCCGGTGAAAATCCCGGCAATAATAAAACCAGGGCAGCGCAAAAACACGGGGTTACTGTGTTAACTGAAGAAGAATTTGAGGAGTTTATAGAGAAAAAAACCGGGCAGAAACCGGAAGAACTGCTATGAAAATCCTGCATACCTCCGATCTTCATCTCCGGGAAGAGGATGACAGGCGCTGGCAGGTCCTGGAAGAGATCATCGCCACCGCCGCAAATGAGCAGGTGGAAATTTTAGTCATAAGCGGCGATCTTTTTGATAAAGATGTTAACGCCGAGGAACTGCGGGGAAAAATCAGACCACTTTTTTCAAATAAAGATTTTGATGTTCTGCTGCTCCCCGGTAATCATGACGCGGTTTCATACCGGGAGGGGCTTCATTTTGGCGATAACGTCACTGTGTTTAATAAGTTTGATAAGCAGGTTGAATACCCAAAAAAAAAGGTGCGCTTCCGGGGGCTGCCATTTGAAGAACTGAAAGGGGAGGCGCTTTTGGGGGAAATAAAATTAATTGATGAACAGATACCGGCTGACAGCTGGAAAAATATAGTTCTTTACCACGGGCAACTCCAGCACAGGGGTTATCTCAGCGGTGACTTTGGCAAAGAGGGCAAAAAGCAGTATATGCCCCTGAAACTCTCCTACCTGGAAGATACTTCTTTCGATTATGTGCTGGCGGGTCATTATCACAGCCAGTACCGGGCAGAAAATTTTAACGAAAATTCGTTCTTCATTTACCCGGGCTCGCCGGTACCGGTTAACCGCTCTGAAACCGGGCCAAGAACGATCAATCTTTTCAATCCCCACGAAGAATTTGAACCAAAAAAATCCAGACATGAACTTGCGGTTAAATATTTTGAAAAAATCAAAATTTTCATTGATCCCACCAAAAAAATCAGTCCGATTAAAGAACTAAAACAGCGGCTTAAAGAATTTCCGGACCACTGCCGGGGACTTGTGGAAGTTGACGGTTTTTTCGATGGAGAAAAAATTGGTATGAACGAAGAAAAACTCCGCCAAAAACTGGATGAGCTGGAAAAAGACAATTCTAAAATCGAACAGATCAAATTTACCGCCCGGGATACAAGCGGTATCACCGACAGTGAGCTGTATAAAAAATTCCTGAACCGGCTTGAGGAAAAAGAACTTGAGGATGACCTGAAAGAAAAAACCCGAAAGTTAACCCTGCAGGCGATGGTGGAGGTTTCACGGTGAAGATAGAAGAATTTTCAGTAACTTCCTACGGAGCTTCGCCACTGTATTTTCCCAAACCACAAAAACCAGCGGCGTTCAATCTGTTTTACGGACCTAACGAAGCGGGAAAGTCGCTCCTCATCGACGCCCTTCTGAAGCTCATGTTAGGCAAAAAAGCCGCTTATTCTCCCCCCGGAACCAGCGACCCGGTTTTTGAAAACCTGGACCGGGTTGAAGTCGAACCGGAAGGTTTTGTCCGGGTTAAAATAGGTGATGAAAGTTATAAATTTCCCGAGCAGGGTTCCCTGGTAGAAATTTTAAACGAATCGGCTTCCGGCGGTTCCGAACTTCAGCAGAGTGCTCCCCCTGATTTTCGTAATATTTTTGTCGTGCGGGACAGTAATCTTAAATTTACCGGAACAATGGGCAGCGATTATTATTCTGACCTCCAGGATAAATTGACAGGACTGCACAGCAAACAGATTAAAAATATTCGTAAAAAGCTGCAGGAGAAAGGCCGGCTGACAAATTCACATTCTGATGCCAGTTTATCAAGCCGCCAGGACAACAACCAGCTCGGGGATCGATTTGACCGGGCCGGGGAACTACTGAAAGAAGTTTCAAAACTCAAGACAGAAGCCAAAGATGAAAATTATTACCAGCTGGAGGAAAAACTCCAGGAAACAAAATGGAAAATAGGGAAGCTGGAAGAAGAAATAGGACTACTTCACAGGGCTAAAAAACGGGACAACTACGAACGGGGGCAGCAGTTGCTTAAAGATTATGAAGAAACTAAGAAAGAGATAAAAAATTATGAAAATATTACGGATGATGATTTCGAGAAATACAGGAAAGCAAAAGAACGTATTGAACAGCTGAAGAAGGATAAAAAAAAGGAACAGAAAAATATTGAGAAACAAGAGCAGGAAATCAAAGAATTAGAAGAACCACTCGCCCGGATTGAACGGGAAAAAAATCGGCTTGAAGAGCAGGTCAAGGTTATTAATCAGAAGGTTCACTCCCTCCTGAAAGAAGCAGAAAAATTTAAAGAAAAACTCGCCCGATCAAGACCCACCGAGAAATATCTTAACAGAATTATTGGTTTTTGGGCCCTGGGAACAGTTATTCTTCTGCCGTTGATTTATTTTCGGATTACAGCCTACGACTGGTTATACCCGCTGTTTTTTCTACTGGGCCTGGCCGGCTCAAGCCTCTGGAAAGGAAAAATTATCAGAGAAAGAAATCAATACCGGGTATTGATTCAAAAAATCAAAAACATTCTATCCGGTTTTGGAATAGAAAAAAAGGACCTGCCCGGCCTAAAACAAGAAATTCAGGAACTAAAACAGCAACTTAATGAAAAAGAAGATCAACTGGAACAACTGAAAGATCGCCAATCCAGTTTGGCAGGCCAGAAAGAATCGACAGAAGAATCGCTGGGGAAAATTTTGGAAGAACTGGCGGAAAAAAAAGAAATAATTGCCCGGATTAACAAAAAAGCCGGTGTCCAAAATTTTGGAGAATATGAAAATAAACACCGGGAAAAAAACAAGCTGAAAAATAACAAAAACGGAATAAAAAGTGAACTGCAGGGGAAATTCGGTAAAAAAGATGAACAGTTTTCTCTCGAGCAAATAAAAGATGAATTAAGTCAATTAGCCCCCTACAAAGACGCGGCGGGGGAGCTTGAATTTGAAGAGGAGAAGCTGAAGCAGTGGGAATCTGAAAAAGAAAAGCTGGAGAAAGACAGCTCGCGACTGGCGGGGGAGTATGAACGACTGGAGGACAGACTGGCTGAAATCGAGAAAGAAGTCAGCGAAATATTAGCACCTGAAGCGGTGGAAACGCCGGTGTGCCAGGATTTGAATGATCTGGAAGAAATTGAAACAAAACTGCAGAAATTCAGAGAAAACGTGAACCTCAATATGGAAGCTGCTCTTACAGCAATAGAAATATTTGAGGAGCTTGAAACAGAAGAGGAGCAGCAGGTAAAAGAACTGTTTGATCCCGAAAATAAAGTGAACGACTATTTCAGGCAGATCACCGGTGGGCGGTATAAGTCGATTGAATATCAACCCGAGGAGAAAAGATTGATTGTGACCGATCAGAATGAAAACAGGCTCACCCCCGAAAAACTTTCCGGGGGAACATTTGATCAACTTTACTTCTCGATCAGATTGGGGCTGGGCAACAGGCTGCTGGAAGCTTCGCCGGGATTTTTTATACTTGACGATCCGTTCATAAAAGCCGACAGCAAGCGACTGAAAAGACAGATTGAAATGCTGAAAAAAATAACGGACGCCGGCTGGCAGGTTTTGTATTTCAGCGCCAAAAATGAGGTGAGGGAAACAGTTGGAACAGTTTTCAAAGATTTCCGAGAAATTAAATTGTAAGATTTACCTGAATTGAGCAATCCCGGATATTCGGAAGTTGAATGTTTTGTTTTCGCATTCTCGACAGCCTCCGGCTGTCTGCGAGGGATACAGCCATTGGCACACCTCCTGGGGGCCAAAACATGACTGCATAACTCCGGAAATAAGACATTCAACCTCTTTAACCGCCGGGTGAGAAGGTGATAGCCCGGGCAGAGAATTATGTTATCTCCGCATCAAGTATAAAAATCACTTAATTTAAGATATAAACAAGAAAATACTTGTCAGGCCACCATACAGCCCTTAGAATGTTTAAAACCAGAAAATAACGGTTAATTTTGGCTGGCAAATCTCATTAAGGTAGGTCCGGTAAATATGGAAGCCAACCTGGAAGAGTTAATTGGTAAAATTAGAGAAGAAGGTATGGAAAAGGCGGAAGCAGAAGCCCGGAAAAAAATTGAAGAGGCCGAAAAAAAGGCTAATGAAATCATTACCGGGGCAGAACAAAAAGCCGAGCAGATAGTTGAAGACGCCCGGCAGGAGGCCGAGCAGCTCAAAGAAAGCGGTGAAGACGCTCTCAAGCAGGCCCAGCGTGATACCATCCTGGTGACCAAGGAACGGATAACAGATCTTCTTGATCGAATTTTCAAAAGAAAAATCAACGAAACCCTCACCCCTGAATTTCTCAGTGAAATAATTCGTAAAGTGGTTGAACAGCTGGGGGCAGACCAGGATTATGAAATATTCCTGGACGATGAGGACCGGGAAAAACTGGCCGGTATGATTGTTAATGAGGCCCGGGAAGAGATAAGCGAAGAACAGCTTGATTTAATTCCCGACCGGGAAGTTGAAGCGGGGATCAAGGTAAGCGTGAAAGGTGAAGACGTCTACTATGACCTCTCCGACGAAGGGATAGCCGATTACTTAACTGAGTTTCTGAACCCGGCTATCCAGGAAATTTTAGAAGAAAACGAGTAATGAATCGCTACTATTACCTGGTCGCCCAACTACCGTATCTACAGTTCGGTGCTCCCGCGCCTCTGGAATCGGAGGAGTTAATAACCGAAGCCAGAAAATGGATTACTGACGGGGAGTTTCAACTGCTTCGTCATATTGATTTTAAGGACACAGAAATCTACGGCACCGAGCCGGCCCCGGTCAGGCAATATAAAGAATTTGAAAAAAACCTGCGGGAAGAACTTGTCGCCTGGCGAGAGGCCAGGGAGGAGGGAATCGAGCATAAACCGGTCCTTTTTAACGTTGGTCTTCTGAAAGAAGGAACACCTCTTGACCGGGAAGAAAATCTGCTCAGGCTCCGCTGGGATTTCATTGAAGAGCTGGAAACGGGCCGGCATTTTGATTACGCCGTTTTGGTTTTATATGCCCTTAAACTGCAGATACTTGAAAAGCTGGATGAATTTGACAGTGAACTTGGTATGGAAAAATTCAAACACTACACAGAAGTGAGCTTGTGAGGCGATTATGAGTAAAACAACCGGCGAAATTTTAAGCATCAGCGGTAACATGCTTACCGTTGATGTGGACGGCGAAGTAATACAGAACGAAATTGGCTATGTGCAGCGAGGCGATGAACACCTCAAATCAGAAATTGTCCGTATAGACAGGGATACGGTCTACATGCAGGTGTTCGAGGATACTAAAGGGATTAAAGTTGGGGATAAGGTGGAATTTACAGAACGGATGCTTTCGGTGGAGGTGGGGCCCGGACTTCTGGGGATGGTGTACGACGGGCTGCAGAATCCGCTTCATGAACTGGCCGAAAAATACGGTTTTTTCATGGAAAGAGGAGCAGTGGTTAATTCCCTGGACCGGGATAAAAAATGGGAGTTTGAACCGGCGGTTGAACCGGGAGATACGGTAGAAGCCGGCGACAAGCTGGGCCATGTTCCCGAGGGTATATTTGAGCACCCGATTTTTGTTCCTTTCCGGATGAGCGGGGAATTCGAAGTGGAATCAGTAGCCGATACGGGGGAATATACAATTGAAGATACAGTTGCCGAAGTAAGCGATGAACACGGCGAAACACATGAATTAAATATGTTTTTCCGCTGGCCGGTCAAAGAAGCGATCGACCTTTATGAACAGCAGCAGGTTCCCGAGGAACCGATGATTACCCAGACAAGGGTGATCGATTCCTTCTTCCCGGTTGCCAAGGGAGGAACCTACTGTATACCTGGTCCGTTTGGGTCCGGAAAAACGGTTCTTCAGCAGGTAACCAGCCGGTTTGCCCAGGTGGATGTAGTTGTTATTGCCGCCTGCGGGGAGCGGGCGGGAGAGGTTGTTGAGACATTGCGCGAATTTCCTGAGCTTGAGGACCCCCGGACCGGTAAGACCCTGATGGAACGAACAATAATTATCTGTAACACCAGCTCAATGCCGGTTGCCGCCCGGGAGTCTTCGGTCTACACCGCTGTCACCCTGGGAGAATATTACCGGCAGCTGGGACTTGACGTTTTGCTGCTGGCCGACTCCACCTCCCGGTGGGCCCAGGCCATGCGTGAACTTTCGGGCCGCCTGGAGGAAATCCCGGGCGAAGAAGCCTATCCCGCCTACCTGGAGTCAAGAATCGCCCAGTTTTATGAACGGGCCGGTTTCGTGGAACTGGGAGACGGAGAAACCGGGAGCCTGACCATTGGAGGAACTGTCAGTCCCGCCGGTGGTAATTTTGAAGAACCTGTCACCCAATCGACTCTCAAAGTTGTCGGTGCTTTTCACGGGCTGTCCCGGGACAGGGCCCACCAGCGCCGTTACCCGGCCATCCATCCTCTCGACAGCTGGACAAAATATGACGGAAAAATTGATAGTGAAAAAATTGACCGCGGGCGGCAGGTAATTGAAAAAGGTAACGAGGTCGCCCAGATGATGAAAGTGGTCGGAGAAGAGGGGACCACGCTGGATGATTTCGTGATCTATCTTAAATCAGAATTCCTGGACAACGTCTATCTGCAGCAGGATTCTTTTGATGATATTGAGGGAGCCACCTCAATTAAACGTCAGCAGTACGTTTACAATCATATTGTTGATATCCTGGATGCAGATTTTGATTTTAAGGACAAACAGGACGCCCGGGATTTTTTCAACAGATTGCGCCAGCTTTTTATTGATCTCAACTACACCCGGATGGAACCTGAAGATGAAGAAACCGAAGCAGACGAAGTGGTAAAAACCGAAGAATTCAAGGAGCAGGAAAACAAAATCATGGAACTTATAGAGGAATATCGTACCGATGCGTAAAGTATACAACAAAGTTCTTAACGTAACCGGAAACGTTGTCACCGTCAGGGCAAAGAACGTGGCTTATGAAGAGCTGGCCGAAATCGAAGCCAGCCGGGGCTCCTCCCTGGCCCAGGTAATTAAAATCGACGGGGACCTGGTCTCGCTGCAGGTTTTTGCGGGCAGCCAGGGGATTTCTACCGATGCCGAGGTGCAATTTCTGGGTCGACCGATGCAGGTTAATTTTTCACAGGATATGATCGGGCGAATTTTTGACGGAAGTGGTTATCCCCGGGATAACGGACCGCATCTGACCGACAACCTGATTGAGGTGGCCGGACCTTCGGTTAACCCCGCCCGGCGGATTATTCCCAGCGAAATGATCAGGACAAATATTCCGATGATTGATATTTTCAACTCCCTGGTAAAATCACAGAAACTGCCCATTTTCTCAGTCTCTGGCGAGCCGTATAACGAACTGCTGGCCCGAATAGCCCTGCAGGCGGAAGCCGACCTTATTATCCTGGGCACGATTGGACTGAAATATGATGAATACATGTTTTTCCGCAACCGGCTCGAAGCCGGCGGTGCACTGAGCAGGACGATCTTCTTCGTCCACACGGCGGCCGACCCTATCGTTGAAAGTCTGATGGTTCCCGACCTTTCGCTGGCCGTTGCTGAAAACTTTGCCCTTCACGAGGACAAAGATGTTCTCGTGCTGCTCTCGGATATGACCAATTTTGCCGACGCCCTGAAAGAGATTTCTATCACCATGGAAAAAGTACCTTCCAACCGGGGTTATCCCGGCGATCTGTACAGTCAGCTTGCCTCCCGGTATGAAAAAGCTGTTGATTTTGCCGAGGCCGGTTCGGTAACCGTGCTGGCAGCGACCACGATGCCCGGCGACGATGTTACCCATCCGATACCCGACAACACCGGGTATATAACCGAGGGCCAGTTTTACCTCCATAACGACGTTATTGATCCTTTTGGCTCCCTGAGCCGGTTGAAACAGCTGGTCAACGAGGATTCGCGAGACGACCACCGGGCAATTATGGACAACATGATCCAGCTTTACGCCGATTACCAGGAAACTGAAGAAAAACGCTCCATGGGGTTCAGGATGAGCGAGTGGGATAAAAAACTGCTTAATTACGGTGAAAAATTTGAAAGCGGAATGATGGACCTGGAGGTTAATATTCCTCTTGAGGAAGGATTGGACCGGGGCTGGGATATTCTGGCCCAATGTTTCGAACCGGAGGAAACAGGAATCAAGACCGATCTTCTGGATAAATTCTGGCCCGAGGATTAAATAACCGTGGCTAAGATACGAAAAACCAAGACCGAACTCAAGAAACAAAAGGAAAACCTGGAACGGTTTGAACGTTTTCTGCCCACCCTTGAACTGAAGAAAAAACAGCTTATTGCCGTAATCCGGGAGCTTGAAAACGAAATAGAGCAGATTCGTTCAAAAATAGAATCAAACCGTGAACGTATCTCCGCCTGGGCGGGAGTTTTCTCCGAAGAAGATATAGATCTGTCTGAATATATCACGCTGGACAGTATAGAAACTTACCCCGATAATATCGCCGGAGTTGACACTGAATCTTTCGATAAAGTTATATTTGAAGAAAACGAATACGACTATTTCAAAATGCCGCTGTGGGTTGATGAGGGTGTTAATGAAGTAAAAGAGCAGTTAAAGTTAAAAGGAAAAATTATTGTTCTTGAAAAACAGATAAAAGCCCTGGAAGAAGAACTGCGAATAACTATCCAGCGGATAAATCTTTTTGAAAAGGTAAAAATTCCCGAAGCGAAGGAAAATATTCGTATTATTCAGATTTATCTTGACGATCTGCAGACGGCCGAAGTCGTGCGGGGGAAAATAGCTAAAAATAAGATTAAAGCCAAAAAAGAGCAGGACACCGAAGAGGCTGCTAAAAAATGATAGTAGATATGAAAGAAGTGACAATTTTTGTCACCGAGGGCGATAGTCCCGCGGCCGTTGAGCGGCTGCGAGAGCTGGGGGTTCTGCACGTTGAAAACGTAAATCCGCCGGTTTCCCGGGATGTAAACTGGCTGGAGGAAAGAATCCGCCAGACCCGGCGCGCTATTAATATCCTTGAGGAGTTCAAAGAGGATGAAGAGATTAAAAAAACTGAACCGGAAGATAAAAAAAGACTGGACAGCGGGCAGCTTGTTAAAGAAATTTTAGAGCTTCGGGAACAGGAATCTGATCTGCAGGAAGAAATTGAAGAGAAGAAAAAAATCATCGCCTGGTATGATACCTGGGGGAAAATTAATAAAGAAGACCTGGAGGCGTTTAAAAAGCGGGGGATTTATGTGCGTCTCTACCGGGCCGGGAAAAAGTTTTACGAAGAAATTCCCGAAGAAATGCCCGTTTACAAAGTAAACGAATCACCAAGCAGAGTCTACCTGGCCCTGATAACGGAAGATCCGGACCAGAAACTTGATTTAAAAGAGCAAACCCTGCCGGAAATTTCTTTTGAACAGGCAAAATCAACATACAAAAAGTTGCAGCAAAAACTGGGAAATACCCGGGAGGAAATCAAGAAATTAACAGCTGCTCTTCCCAGGATAAATAAATATCGCTCCAAACTGGAAGAAGAACTGGAATTTGCCCGCGTTGAGAGTGGAATGGGCGTTGAGGAGGAAATAAATTACCTGGAGGGTTACTGCCCGGTTGACGGCGTGGATAAAATCAAAAAAGCAGCCCCGGAAGAAGGCTGGGGCTATTTAATCAGGGATCCCGAGGACCCGCGGGAAGTGCCCACTAAACTCAGTGATTCGCTGTTCAGTCGGCTGGTCGACCCTATATACAAGTTTATGGGTACACTGCCGGGGTATGATGAATTTGATGTCAGCACGCTTTTCCTGGCCTTTTTCGCCGTTTTTGTGGCCCTGATTGTCGGCGATGCCGCCTACGGTCTTATTTATCTGATCCTGACAGTTATTGCCCAAAAAAAGTTTTCCGACAGCGTCCCCGGGGAAACATTTACACTCTTTTATATTCTCAGTATTTCCACGATAATCTGGGGATTATTGACCGGGACTGTATTTGGAGTCGAACAGCTGCAGAAATACCCTTTTTTCCGGAGCATAATCCTGGAACCAATTCGGACTTTCGCCGATAACGATGCGCTGTTGATGTTTATAACTTTTTCTATCGGGGCTCTTCAACTGGTCATCGGCCATCTGCTCCGGCTGATAAAATCCTTGTTCAAACCGCAGGCACTGGCTGAAGCGGGCTGGATGGTAATTGTCGGTTCAATGCTTTTTGTGGCCGAAAAGCTGGTTCTTGGCGGAGAAATGGTGGGCGAAGCTGTGACATACAACATGCTTATCTGGACAATTGGAACCGGAGCAGTTTTTGTTTTATTGTTTGAAAACTATAAACCGGGGCAGTTCTTGAGCGGCGTAGCTTTTACAATTGGGAACCTCCCGATGGATATTATAAGTTCTTTTGCTGATATAGTCTCTTATATCAGGCTGTTTGCCGTTGGCCTGGCGACAGTTGTAATCATGGAAAGTTTTAATGAAATTGCCCTGGAAGCAGCCGGTAATTTTGAAAATATATTTATAGCTATTCTGGTAGCGGCTATTATCCTTGTTCTGGGCCACAGTTTGAATTTAATCCTCTGCCTGATGTCAATTGTTGTTCACGGTATACGACTCAATATGCTTGAGTTCTCCAACCACGTCGGCATGCAGTGGACAGGAAGCCGTTATAATCCTTTCAGGCGTAAAACAGGCGGTGGTGGTTGAATAAAAAGGTCTATCGAATCAACCGGCTAAATTAAGCTGTAGAAAGTAATGACGAATTTAAATTTAATTAAAAAATGACAAAAGAAAGGAGCAGTAATTATGTTAGGTGACTTAGGTTTATCATTAACTCTGGCTGCTATAGGTTCGGCCATGGGAACGGGGGTAGCGGGGATGTCGGCTATTGGAGCCTGGAAGAAGGCTTACGCTGAAAATAAAGCGGCTCCCTTCATTATAATTGCTTTTGTCGGGGCTCCCTTGACTCAGACTATTTACGGTATGATTCTCCGGGACGCCATCTGGGCCGTGGATTGGGCCGCTGAGATAGATAACCCGCTTTTCCCGATTATCCTCGGTGCGGTTGCCGGGATTGCGATGGGTTTTTCCGCTTTCTACCAGGGCAAAGCGGGCGCGCGAGCGGCCGACGCTCTTGGCGAGACAGGCGAGGGGTTCGGTAATTACATCATGGTTGTTGGTATTGTCGAGACCGTTGCCCTCTTCGTGATGGTCTTCAGCATGATAGCTATGCCCTGATTTGACTTAATTTTAGAAACCAGATCCCGGTATCAGAAAAAAATATTTCTGATACCGGGATAATTTTTAATCCTTTCCTTTGAAATTCTTGCTATTTCTCTGCGTTTCGGATAAAATATAGCGTTTTATGGTTAACTGTTACCACCTGTTTACAATCCAGGCTATTTTCTGCTCCAAATAACTACTATATTTTTACGAGGTGAGTTTATGCGTTTAGGGAGAAATTTTACCAACCTGCTGGAATATGAATATTTAACCGAGGAAGAGAAAGAAAAATTTCTGAACGGAGACCTGAAAGTCGCCGACATGGACGCCCTGGCCCAGAGCCGGTTTAAGAAAGATTTGGTCCGCCAGATTGAGGTTGCCGATGAAGTTGACCTGCGCCATGTTGAAATTGACGGCGGAATTCCAAATCCCTACCTGGAAATGAGCGACGCGGAACTGGCCGAAGCCCGTGAAGTTTCCGAAAAAAAAGATGTCACCCTGTCACTTCACCTGCCATATACTTTCGTGGCCGACAGCACCTGTTCTTTCCAGGAAGAGGACCGCAGACTGGCCTGCGATTATCTTAAAGAATATATAGACGTTGCCGACAAACTGGGCTGCACTTACTGCGTTATGCACCCGGGGACGGTTCCTTTTTACCAGGCCGAAGGAAAATATTTGGATATCATGGAAACGATGCTGATCCGTTCTCTGAAGGACCTGGGAGCATACTGTAACGATAAAGATATGCTCCTGCACCTGGAGAATAACACTGCATTTGACGTCGGATTTGTAACTACCGGGGAGATTTATCCGGTAATGGACAAGGTGCGGGAAGAAGGAATTGACGTTCGACTCTGTTTTGACCTGGCCCATACTTTCACCCAGGTTGATAGCAGCGACGAAATTCCCGATCCTCCTGAAAAAGCTTACCGGGATCTGCCGGAAGATCTTCTTTATTCGCTGCATATCGGCGATTACGTCCCGGAAGAACAGCTTTTTCATCCGCCGATTCACCAGGAAAGAGGCAAAATGAAGAAAGAAAATTTTGTCAACATGGCGGAAATTTTTGAAAACAAGGGCGTGGAAGTTGTGATTATTGAGACCGCCGTCCGGGACCGTGAGGATTTAATTAACGGTTACGATATCATGGCCGAAGAAACCGCTTTTTTGGCCGATATTTTTAATCGCTAAATCTATTTTTTACCACTGACTAATAGAATTGAACTGGATTACAAAGACTGCAGGGAGGAATAATAATGAACTGTTTGAACGTATTTTTACTTGGAACACCCGGCTGCGGGAAATCTGAAGTTTACCGGAGGATCAGCCGCAGGCTGGAAGAAGAGGATATCGCGCATGAGTTTGAAAGAGTAGATGATTTTCCAATCCTCTGGAACTTATTCCAGGAGGATACCGAAAGAAATCGCTCCCGAAAGACAGATGACGGCGGCTTCAAGGTCACCGATCCAACCGTCTGGGACGATATTCTTAAACAACTGAATGAGAACATCAAGGATAAACAGGCCCCGGACAAGG
>CAZKRS010000028.1:0-13730 GCA_964555265.1 uncultured bacterium
ATCAAGAGCCACGCTCAGAGCACCGGCGTTCAAAAAGAGCAATGATTTAAAAACAGCGTGGTTAATGAGGTGAAATAACCCGGCGGCAACTCCAAACGGCGTCCCCAGCCCGATAGCCATGACAACATAACCCATCTGGCTGATACTGTGGTAGGCAAAAAGTCTCTTGATATCCCACTGGAACAGGGCCAGCAAGACCCCGATAATCATGGAAACAGTCCCGAAAACAAGCATAGTATTTAAAAACACGGGGTCTTCACCCAGGTTGAAAACATTAAAGAAAATTCTAAGCAAAGCATATATCCCCAGCACTTTGATAACAACCCCCGAGAGCATAGCTGAAATGGGGGCCGGGGCCGAGGGATGGGCATCAGGCAACCAGGCGTGAAACGGTATCAAAGCCGCTTTCAAAGAAAATCCCATCAAAAACAGTGCGGCGGTGAAATATAAAACAGGATTCATCCCCTCGGCTAAAACAAACTGACCGATAAAAGCCATGTTCAGCGAACCGGTCACCGAATAGGTCAGGGCCACTCCCAGCAGAATCATGGCCGAAGCAATAGCGCCCAGGATCAGGTATTTAAAGGCCGCTTCCAGCTCTTCGTCCATGATTCCAAAACCAACCAGGATATAGGAAGACACTGAAGCAATTTCTAAAAATACATAGAGGTTAAACAGATCCCCGGTGAGCAGTATACCGTTCATCCCCGCCACCATAAACAGAAACAGACTGTAAAAATATGTCCGGGCGGTATAATGTTTCATATAGTTGATCGAATAAATAGCCACCAGGAAACTGACCGTGTTCACAACCAGGAGCATAAAAGCCGAATAAAGATCAACCATTATATTAATCCCCAGCGGTATTTCCCGACCGGCCAGGTTGAGAGTATAAGCAGTCATGAAAGACCTGTCAGTGGCCGCAATTATGGCCAGCAGGCTGCAGGAAAGAAGAAACAAAACCAGCGTTGCTCCCGGGGTAACCACCTCGGCCACGAACTCTTTTTTTCGCAGGAGCAGGATATATAAAAATCCAAGGCCCATGGGTAGAATGACAAAAAGCAGCGGCAAGTTGTTCATCCCTTGAGCCTCCTGATCTCCGTAATATCAAAAGTTCCGTATTTCTGATAAAGCCGCAGAGCAAAAGCAACCATCAAAGCAATCAGCCCAAAATTAATAACAATGGCGGTGATTATAAGCGCCTGCGGAAGCGGATCGACCGCATACTGCGTAAACTGTTCAAACGCCTGGCTCTGCTCCAGGATGGGGGGAATGCCCCCGTGGCGATATCCAATCAAAATTATCACCATGTGAATTGCGTATTCTATTATTACCAGGCCCATAATCATTTTAATCAGGTTCCGTTTGACGATGATGCCGTATAAACCAACGGCAAACAGGATAAAACACAGCCCGTAAATCATTACTCTTCAATATCCTCCTCGGGTCTAAACATTGACAGCAACATGAAAGCGGCAAAAACCGCCGCGCCAACTTTTATCCCGATAGCCAGGTTAGAAAATACAATCGTCCCCGCACTATCGAGGTGAAACGGCGTTCCCAGGGGAAGAAAATTAGCCAGGAAAACTCCGCCGTATGTAATTCCACACAAACCTATGAAAAGAAATAAAAATGCTCCCAGGCTGTCCAGCATCGAGGTGGAGTCAAGACTTAATATCCGCAGGGAAAATTCTTTGCCCGCCGCCAGGGTAATTAAGATAAAAGTGCAGGCAATAATTACCCCGCCGGGGAAACCTCCACCGGGAGAAATATGGCCGTAAAGTGCCACGTAGAGACCAAACAGGAAAATAAACCCTACCAGCCACCGGGTAACGGTTTTCACGATGACAGACATTCCATGTTCAGGTTTCATCGGTTTCTTTCCTTCCTTTTTTACGCAGAATCACCCAGACCCCCATTACCGCAATGAAAAGTACGGTAACCTCCCCCAGGGTGTCATAAGCGCGGTAATCAAGCAAAACAGCCATCACGCTATTGGCCGCTCCACTCTGGCTTAAAGCCTCACTGATATATGTTTGGGTGGGATTCCCGGCCAGCTGTGTATGTTCAAAAGAACCAACAGCAGGCAGCATCTCGGCTATATGCAGCCCGAAAAGTGTGATAATTAAAATAGCAACCACCCCGACAGAAACGCTGAATCGTCCCCGTCCTTCCGAAATAGAAGTAATATCCCGGCGGATAGTCGCCCTGATCAAAATAATCAGACAGAGCACTTCAGCCACCATCAGGGTTATCACCAGATCAGGTGCTCCCAGGAATAGAAAAGCAATTGACTGGCCAATCCCTACCGCTCCCAGGGAGATTACCGCCGACAGTATATCCCGGGTCTCAATCGCCACCACGGCGGCTATTATCATAAATATCAGAAGTATAATTATAATATTTGTCATAGTTTACTCACCAGGTCCCCACAAATATAAATAGATATAATACCAGGCCAATCAAAATCCACAGCACATAGGTATTCAAAACACCCGTGTGCAAGCGGCTGAAATAGGAAGCCACGGAAATTGACAATTTAGAAAACAATTCATAAATATCAAACATACCCTTCTCCTGCTGGCTGTACAGCTCCGCTATACCGGGTAGCTCAGAAATTGTCCGGTAAAACTCCGTGCCGGAAAAAGAAGACTCCCGGGGGTCCAGGGGAGCTCCACCGACAAACGTGGGGACAATCCGGGCTTTCTTGAGCAGCCCCCACAACCAGTAAAAAGCAAGCCCCAGGAAAAGTCCAAACAGAATCAATGCCGTCGCCGGCCCGGAATGCCAGAGCGTTCCCAGCTGCTGGCCGGAAATAGAAACTCCCGCCACCGGCTCAACCACCGGTTCAAGTAAATATTCAACCGGATAAGCATAAAACACGCCAAAGAGAACACAGATCAGGGCCAGAACCAGGACCGAAGCGGTCTGGAACCCACCGGCTTCCTTAGCTTCTTCAGTTTCGGGCGTCCCGGATTTTGGAGTTCCCAGAAAAACCGAGTGAAGAACCTTGATAAATGAAGCCAGGGTCAGCGCACTGCCAAACATGGCTGCCAGAAGCCACAGCGGCCAGAGAAAATCTCCTCCCTGGCCGGCCTGGACAAGTCCCGAATAAATAAACCATTTGGAAGCAAACCCGTTCAGAGGCGGAACTCCGGAAATTGCCAGGGCACTTACCCCCATGGCAATAAATGTCAGGGGCATTGCCGCCGCCAACCCGCCCATCATCGCCAGGCGTTCAGATTTAGTCTGTTGCTCGACGTTGCCGGCGCAAAAAAACAGGCATGATTTATACAAAGCGTTATTAAGCATGTGAAAAAGAGCGCCGGCCAGTCCAAGCGGATTCATGGTAGCTATTCCCATGACCATGTAGCCCACCTGGCTGACAGCATGGTAAGCAAGCAAACGGCGCAGATGGTGCTGCACAAGGGCCATCATTACCGCGGCAATCAAGGTTATGGCCCCGATACTCATCAAGTAATAGGCCATCCAGGAGCGAACCGGTATCTCAAATACCATGGTGCAGATTCTGAATAGAAAATATATTCCAAGCAGTTTATCAAGGGAGGCGGGCAAAAATGCCGCTACTCCGGCCGGACTTTCAGAACCGGCATCGGGAACCCAGGTATGAAAGGGAAAAGCGCCGGCCTTGGAAAATGCTCCGAAGGTGAAAAACAGGAAAGCAAATGTTGCCGGACGGCCGGCCACGGCAACCTGGGTGTTCATGCTGTAGGATCCGGTAATATAAAACAATAGTGCCCAGCCCAGGATCAAAAAGGCATCCGCCCCGCCGACAACCAGCATTGTCTTTTTGGCAGCCTGGGCGGAACGGGGCCCCCGGAGACCAATCAACATATAGAGAGTTATCCCCAAAAACCCCCAGAAACTCAAGAATAATATCATGTTCAACGAAAGCACGGCTCCGGCGCCGGCCCCAAGCGTCCAGAGTATGTAAGAATAGTATTCGTTCCCCCGGGGAACCTCAGAATATCGTCCCAGGGAGTAAATCAAAGTTATCAGCCCAAAAAAACCGATGAAGATAAGAATAAATGCAGAAAGAGCGTCCCGGAAAAGCAAACCGTTAAGCGCAGTGGCCTCCGGCCCAAAAAACTGCACGCCTGCCCCGGTCAGAAACACAAGAACGGTCGCCAGGACTATAAGTTCCTTTATATATTTCATCCGGGAGGGGACCACAAGAGTCAACACCCCGGCAAATAAAGGTAGAAGTATAAGTAGAAGCATGGAATTTAAAGCTATAGATATACTCATTGATCCATCAACTCTTCAGTTTTTTTGCGGGACAGCTCAAGCAATTCGTCGGGACCGAAAACTTTCTCCCCGGTCTTCTGGTCTATCACGGACATTCTTTCCGTGCAGGAATAACAGGGATCCACGGCCGCAAGAGTGATAAGAACATCCGGTATCTCTTCACCTATACAGGAGGCTTCAAAAGAAGGAACGTTATTGAAACTGGGAGCCCGCATTTTGTGACGGATAGGACTGTTAGTTCCGTCCGAAGCCACGTAATGAAGCACCTCGCCGCGGGGAGCCTCGTAGGTACCTATCCCCTCGCCGGGCGGGATGTCCCTCACCTCGGTTTCTATTTCGCCCGAAGGCATTTTAGAAAAACACTGCCGTAATATCTTGATAGATTCCATATTTTCCAGCAAACGGACAATAGTTTTATCGTAAACATCCCCCCCGGAGCGGACGATAACATCAAAATCCACCTCACCGTAAGCAGCGTGGGGATGGTCCCGGCGAACATCAATATCAAGATCAGAAGCCCGGGCCGTTGGACCGAGAGTGCAGTAATCAATTGCGTCCTCTCTTGTAAGCACTCCCACATCTTTCAACCGGGCGTGCAGGACCGGGTCGTCCCGGACAGCATCCAGGATCATCTGCGATTTTTCTTCAACATCATCGAGCATTTCCAGAACTTTTGCAAATTTCTTCTCGGGTATATCCCTCCGCACACCGCCAACTTTATACGTGGCGTAGTGATTACGGTTCCCGGTTATTTCTTCCAGGATATCAAGAATCGGTTCCCGGTATTTCCAGGCCCACATAAAAACCGTGTTATAACCAATAAAATGACCGGCAAGTCCCATCCAGAGAAGATGACTGTGCAGACGTTCCAGCTCGGCTACTATCGTCCGAATATAACGAGCCCGGGGAGGTATCTCAATCCCCGCCAGGTCCTCGACGGCCCGCACATAGGCAAAAGGATGGGAGGCCGAGCAGATCCCACAAATTCTTTCCACCAGGAACGCAATCTGGTCGTATGTTTTTTCCTCGGCGGTAAACTCGATACTGCGGTGGTTAAACCCGGTCTCCCAGACAATATCTTCCACCCGTTCCCCCTCGACAGTCAGTTTAAACAGCTCGCCTTCCTCGAGAACAGGATGGTAAGGGCCAAAAGATATTACTCGGGTCTCTTCTTCTTCACTCATTTTCAAACGGCTCCCTTGCGTCCTGCCGGAGTGGATAATAATCGTCCGGCAATCCTTCGAATTTTAGAAATTCTGCGGGGGTCTTCTCCCCTTTTAATTCCACACCAAGAAAATCCCGGATTTCCCGTTCAATTGCCGAGGCCCCGGGTATAATATCATGTATTGAATCAACCGCCGGATTCTCCTCGTCCAGGACTACCCGGAAAGTACAAATAAACCCCTCGCTGTCAAAAACGTAGTGATAGAGGATGTGAAACCCGTCCTCTTTATCGTGACCGGTGATCGTGGCCAGCCGGCCGCCCAGGTCATTACTGACTACCCGGGCAATATCACGAACACTATCTTTATCAACTCGAATGTAAAACCGGCTCGAGTTATATTCCGTGGTTTCCTGAATCACGGAACCTGCTTCTTTTTCTATACTTTTTTCAATATCTTCAATATCCATTACAGAGCCTCCAGGGTCTTAACAGCAGCTGAAATAATTGCTTCCGGTTTGGGCGGACAACCGGGGACGTAAGTAACTACAGCGTCGGGATCTTCCTCGGAAATCACACGATCAACTGTCCCGTTAACGTTATATCCGTTTTCAAAAATACCGCTGGAACAACCGCAGGCCCCCAGCAAAATAACCGCACAAGGTTTAGGGGTTGAATTGTAAATATCCCGCAGCATCTGTTCGGTATGCCTGGTTACGGGTCCCGAAACCATCAGAACATCGGCGTGCCGGGGAGACCCAACCAGTTTTATTCCGAACCTCTCGACGTCAAACCGGGGACACAGCGCATCCAGCAGTTCAATATCACAGTTGTTGCAGGCCCCGGTGTTCACATGGTAAATCCAGGGCGAACGTTTAATTCCCCAGGCGGCCAGTTTATCTTTCCAGCTCATAACCAGCTCACTTCCAGCAGATGGCCAAGAGTGGCAAAAATAACCGCCAGCAGGGCCACGGAGAATACTTTCGTCCAGAAAAACTTAACAGCCTGGTCAATACGCAGCCGGGGATTGGTATTTTTTACAAGCACAACTATAACAACCAGCAGTATATATTTAAGAACAGCGGCCGGATAGCCCCAGCCCTCCGCCACTCCGCCCATAAAAAGGACAATAACGTAAAGGGGCAACACGTAAAACAACATGGCCTGGATCATTTTATACATCCCCAGCAAAGCCCCCGAATACTCAAGCAGCGGTCCCTCCATAATCTCGGTCTCCGCTTCGGGCAGATCAAAAGGCACCTGGGCCATCTTGGCCTGGATGCAGATAATACTAACTATGAAAGCCAGGAAACCGGAAACCGATCCCAGCGTCCACCGGCTGGCTATCTCCACCAGGTCCAGGCTGAAACCGGAATTGATAATTACAGTGACTACAGCCAAAACCAGGGGCAATTCATAGGCAAGGATCAACTTCATCTCCCGGGAAGCCCCTATAGATGAGTGGGGATTTCCGGAGGCGGAACCACCTATAATTATAGCCAGCGAGGGGAATAATAATAAATAAATCAGAACTATCAAATCCCCCATGAAACTTATTCCAAAAAATGCTGCCAGTCCCAGGACCATCGAGGCCAGGACGGTGCCTATAACCCCGATCAGGGGAGCGGCTGCAAACACCCACCGCTGGGCGGTCGCCGGCATCACAACCTCTTTGCCAAATAGTTTCGCCAGATCATAAACCGGTTGCAGAACCGGCGGACCAACCCGCCACTGGATCCGAGCGGTAACTTTACGATCAATCCAGGTGGCAACAAGTCCCACCAACAGTGTAAACAGAAACCCGGGGAAAACGAGAAAATACAACCCATACCATAAACTATTCATTCTTTCTGCTCAGCTCCCACTTCTTCCCGCCATTGAATGGCGTGAACATAAAACCCTTCTTCAACTTCAAATATCTCTTCTTCCTCATCCTCTTCAAATTCACCGTATTCCAGGGCATCGTAGGGACAGGTATCAATGCAAACCGGTTTTCCGTCCCCTTTAACCCGGCCCTCGCAGAGATCACAGCTGGAGTTTACAAACTCCAGGATATCCCAGAATACCGTCCCGAACGGGCAGGCAATCGAACAGGTCCGGCAGCGAATACAGAGCATGTTACCCCGTTCTACCCGCCCGTCCTCCGTTTTCTCAAGTGCATCCTGGGGACAGGCCTCCACGCAGGGAGCATCTTCACACTGGCGACAGATAAAATACCAGGTTCCCTGTTCGCGCCGGGCGGTTATACCGTTGTTTTCCGGGTGGTAATAGTATGAACAATCCACCACACACTCCGGACATTTACGGCAAATTTCAAGGTCAAGAAATAAGTCTTTATTCGTTTTATCAGTCACTTAAAAAACCTCGTCGTAGTCTTCAAGAAGATCATAAGTCATCACCGGACCGTCCTCACAGACGTAATAAGGACCGATACCACAGTGTCCGCATTTGCCAACACCGCAGGACATATTTTTCTCCATCGATAAATATATCTGTTCGGGAGAATAGCCCAGATCCAGCAGTTCAAAAGTGGCAAATTTCATCATCACCGGCGGGCCACAAACAACTCCCACCCCATCCTCGGGATCAGCGTCGGATTCATCCACTATTGTTGTCACCACGCCCACGTTTTTATCCCAGTCGGGATACCCCTCATCATCATCTACAGTAAGTTCAAGGTCCAGGTGCTCGTTTTCCGCCCATTGCTTAATTTCATCTCGATATAATAAATCATCGGGCGTGCGGGCTCCAAATTTAACCTTCAGGGATTCATAATCTTCAACTGTATCAAGCAAAGCGTAAAGCAAGCAGCGCAAGGGCGCCAGGCCCACACCTCCACCGACAATCAATACCTCTTTTCCGGCAAACTCCTCCAGCGGGTATCCCCGGCCAAAAGGACCCCGCAGACCAAGAGTGTCGCCCGGTTTTACCTCGTGGTGAAGATATTCAGTTACCTTCCCCACTTTCATAATTGTTATTTTCATCTCTTCCTCCTCGGCCGGTGAGGAAGAGGGCGTAAACGGAGCTTCACCGACGCCCGGGACTGCAAGTTCAACAAACTGGCCGGTAGCAAAAGGAAACGGTTCCTCGGGAGTAACCCGGAAAGTTTTGATTGTCGGCGTTTCATCAATTATCTCTTCCAGGGTGGCTGAAATTGGCTGATATGGATTCATTGTTTAGCCCCCTGCAGAAGTTCACGGATGTCAATATCGGCCGGACAGGTGTCTATGCAGCGACCGCAACCCGTGCAACCGTAAAAATCAAAAGATTCCTTCAAATAATCGTATTTATGAGCAATCCGGTGGCGTACCCGTTCAAAAAGGTATTCACGTGGATTCTCGCCGCCACCCATTCGGGCATAACTAGTATACTGGCAGGAATCCCAGACCCGGAACCTTTCGAAAGCTTCTTCACCTTCCGGGCGGTCAGCTATAAAAAAACAGTAGCAGGAAGTGCATACCAGGTTGCAGCCGCCGCACTCCACGCAATCGCCCGCTTTTTCCGGATAAACATCGGCATCCCTGTTGTTGCGGACGGCCTCGTGGATATTTTCGTCAATCCCGTATTCTTCGTTCTGCTGGGCCACTTTATCAGCCGTGCGAGTGCGTTTTTCTTCCAACCGCTCAAGCAGAGGGTCAGTAGCCTCTTCAAGCTGAATATCAAGTTCAGCCAGGGCCGTCCGTCCTTTTTCCGATCCCACTTCAATAATAAAATTTTCATTGACCCGGGCAATATTTAAATCAAAATTACCGGTCGTCGGATGGGGAGCCAGGCCAACTTCAGTGCAGAAGCAAGTCTCCCGCACCTCCACGCAATCGCAGGTTATCAAGAGCATATTTTCCTTGCGCTGGCGGTAAAAATCATCGGGCCATTCGCTGTCCAGCATAATATTATCCAGCAGCCGGATATGATTGGAAGAGCAGGCTTTGAAACCAAACAGGGTATATTTTTGTTCAACATCCACTTCCATCCGCGCAGGAAAAGTAGCTACCTTCTCCCGGGGAGGCATCAGGAAAGTTTTCAGCGGATGGCGGGGTCGAAACTCATCAACCAGTTTGGAAAGATTTATAGACTCCTCCGCATCCGCCAGAGAAATAAGTCCTATAGTCCCGCTTTCTTCCCGCCGGGGGACTATTACCCTGCTTTTTTCAAACCGCGACTGGATAAGACGGTTTATATCTCCGGCTTTTACGCTGTATTTTTCCACCAAATTACTCCCATTTTCAAATTATTTGTTATCATTATGTGAATAAAATCACAAAACGGTGTGAATAGTATCACGAAAAAAATAATTAGTAAATGTTTTTTTCTATTAAACAGAGGTTAAACATAAGTCGTTGGGTTATCGCTTTAATTGTTTCTCACGGCTAAGGGTGTTAAACTCAAAAAAACATTCAGGGGAATGATTATTTATGGACCTGGAAAAGATAACGGATAAAACAATCGAAAGGCTCTGTATTTACCGGCGTATTCTTCGCCGGATTGAAGAAGAAGGAAAAGAAATCGCTTCTTCAAAAGAGATCGGGGAAAAAGCCGATATACTTGACACCCAGGTTCGAAAAGATCTTTCCCATTTCGGACAGTTTGGTATTTCGGGCAGCGGCTACCAGGTTAACAAGCTACGCCGGGAAATTGATAAAATCCTCGGCAAATCCAAGAACCGGCGTCTTGCCCTCGTCGGGGTTGGAAACCTGGGCTCGGCTCTGCTTGGATACCCGGGATTTAAAAAAGAAGGTTTTGAAATTGTTTGTGCTTTTGATAAAAATGACGAAAAGGTAGGCAACTCCCACCGGGGAGTCACAGTATATGACAGCCAGAACATTAAAGAAATTATCGAAAAAAAAGAGGTGGACATAGGTATCATCACCGTCCCCGCCCGGGCAGCTCAGCCCGTCGCCGACCGGCTGGTTGAAGTCGGCTTAAACGCAATATTAAACTTCGCTCCCACTCACCTGGACGTCCCGAAGGAAGTAAAACTTCAGAATGTGGATTTCTACCTCGAACTGGAAGTCCTCGCCACCTCCCTGCATAGTTCTGAAATCAGTTAACCCGGGGCTAACCTATTTTTTCCAGGCGGGCATATTTTAAAGCAAGTCTCTTTTTGCCGGTTGAATCAAACCGTATCTCGGCCACCGGCGAAGAATCTTCGCCGGTAATTTCCAGCACTGTTCCAGCGCCAAATTTACCATGTTTCACTCTATCCTCCGGTTCAAAATCCACCGGTACCTTTTCTGAAACTGAAGCGCCAGCGGAGGATTTCTTTTTTTTCCGTCGCCGGGATTTATAACCTGTTTTTTTACTTTTCTTTTGGCCGGATGAACTTTTCGAATGAGAAAACGGTTCGGTTTTTTTCTTTTCATCCATAAGACCAGCCTCCTTAAGAAACTGCGAGGGTTTATTTGTTCTCTCCCGTCCGTACATCCACCGGGTCCTGCTCCAGGTGCAGTATAACCTCTCTTGAGCCCGGGTGAAACCGACATAACAAAGACGTCGTTCCTCCTCCAGCTTTTCGGGATCATACTCGGAGTTACCGTGGGGCAGAAGCCCGGCTTCCATACCGGACATAAAAACAACCGGGAATTCCAACCCCTTGGCCGCGTGAAGCGTCATCAGGTTAACATGTTCTTCCTGCTCTTCAAAAGTGTCCATGTCACTCAGTAGAGCCACCTCTTCAACAAATTCAGCCAGGGAGGGATCGGCCCGCTCCTCGCTATAATTGCCGGCCACCCGGAGCAGTTCATCTATGTTTTCTTTACGTGATTCCGCTGTCGACTCCTCCTCCTTTTCCACTTCTTCTTCAATATAATTGGTATATTCAAGTACTTTCTCCAGCACTTCAAGAGGTGTCTTTGTGCGCAGCTGACGGAGTTTTTCATACAGGTTGTGAAAACGGGCCAGCGCCGAACGGGCCCGGTTTGATATTTCCTCGTCTTCAATAACTTCCGGCAAAACTTCAATAGGACTTTTATCATCGGGACGGGGATATTCAAACAACGTCTGCATTGTTTTTTTGCCAATCCCCCGGGTCGGGGTATTAATAACTCTCCGCAGCGCTCGGTCATCAACCGGATTAACAATCAGGGTCAGATAGGCCATCAAATCCTTGATTTCCTTCCGCTCGTAAAACCCAACCCCGCTCACAATAATATAGGGCATCTTTTCCCGCATAAATACTTCTTCAAACACCCTTGTCTGGGCGTTGGCCCGGAAAAAAACCGCACATTCACCGGGGGAGATATTTTGCATTTTTTCCAGCATCTGAATTGTCTCGACCACGTATTCTGCTTCATCATAATCACTTCTGGCCTCGTATACCACCGGTTCTCTCCCCTCTTCGCGGGAAGTCCATAATTTCTTTGGTTTACGGGCGGTATTGTTCTGGATGATTTTGTATGCCGCATCAAGTATCGGTTTAGTGGAACGGTAATTTCTCTCCAGGCGCACAGTCCTGGTCTCCGGAAAATCCTGTTCGAATTCCAGGATGTTGGTAATATCCGCCCCCCGCCAGGAATATATACTCTGGTCGTCATCCCCCACCACAGCTATATTTTTATGTTTCTCGGAAAGCAAACGGGCCAGTTGATACTGGGCGGGATTGGTATCCTGGAACTCATCGACAAGTATATGGTCAAACCTGTCCTGCCAGCGCTCTTTAACGTTAGGATTATTTTCAAGCAGATAAACGGGCTCCACAATCAGATCTCCAAAATCATAGGCGTTATTATCACGGAGTTTTTCCTGGTAGAGACTGTAGATCTCCACAAGCTCCTCATCGGCATTTTTTACTTTCTGGACATAATCCTCCGGACTCCAGAGCTGATCCTTAATTCTGCTGATTCGATTGACCAGCGAGCGGGGTTTAAGCTGGTCGGGGTCAAGATGCAGATCTACAAGACACTCTTTAATAACATTTTGCTGCTCGTTCTCATCGTAAATTGTGAAATTACGATCCCGGTCAATTGCACCCATCTCCTTGCGGAGAAGATGTACTCCGAACGAATGGAAAGTGCGCAGCTCGGGCTGGATGTTTCCCCTTCCCACCAGCTTTTGCGCTCGTTCACACATCTCATCGGCAGCCTTGTTGGTAAAAGTTACTCCCAGGATCCGATACGGCCGGACCCCCCGGTCCCTTATAAGATGAGCAATACGATGAATTATAGTCCGAGTTTTCCCGCTCCCCGCCCCCGCTAAAATTAACAGCGGTCCCTCACCATAAGTAACCGCCTCTCTTTGTTTCTCATTCAAAGGATCTAAAACAGGATCTGACAACATAAATCACCCATAAATATTGCAAAATTGTTTCTTTTTAATTTAAGGTGAACTTATTTATTCTTTCAACTAATCCCCGTGGATTTTTCACTCCATCCAGCAGTGCTGTTCCTACCAGCATGGCATCAACACGACCTGTTTTTTTAAGCCGACGAACATCTTCAGCAGTATGGAGGCCACTTTCGCTGACCACCAGCGACTTTTCAGGAGCAATACCAACAAGTTCCTCGGTAACCGCCAGGTCGGTTGAAAAATCACCATCCAACCTCCTATTGTTAATTCCCAGGATAGACGGAGACAGTGGTAGTGTTTTTATTTCTTTTTCCGAGTGAACCTCCACAAGACATTCAAGCCCCAGCTTGCCGGCAAGATTATACATTTCTTTTAGTTTGGCCGGACTTAGAATATTTGCAATAAGCAATACGGCGTCCGCTCCCGCTGCCGCTGCTTCATAGAGCTGGTAAGAATCAATAATAAAATCTTTACGCAACACGGGTTTATCCAGCAGCATCCTCACTTTCTTCAATGTGGACAATCCCTGGCCAAAATATTTCTCATCCGTAAGCACGGAAACGGCAGCCGGATTCTCCTGCTGGTAAACCCGGGCAATCTCTTCAGCCGGCAAATCAGTAATCGGCCCCCGGGAGGGCGAGCGAGGCTTTATTTCAGCAATAAGCTGGATTCCGTCCTCGCCCAGCGCTTCCCGCAAACTGTATCTACTTCCCCCGGAAACTCTATCCTTCAATTTTTCCAAAGAACGCTCTTTTTTGCGGGCAGCCACTTCTTTTTTCTTGTTTTCAACTATCTCGTCCAATATCCCCATTAAATTGTCTCTCCTAAAATTCAAAAAAATATTAGCACGCAGATAGACGCAGATTTAAATCTAAAACAATTCAACTACTTATTTGACAGGATTTACAGGATTAACTGGATTAACTTCAAATCCATAAAACCTGAAACCCTGATAAAAAATCTAAAAATTATACAGCATTTTTTTGATTGAAGGGGCAATAAAAATTAAAAAGGAAAT
>CAZKRS010000029.1:0-11297 GCA_964555265.1 uncultured bacterium
GAAAAAGCGGCCGTCTGCATCTATTCTTCTTTTCTTCAGCGGGGTTACGACCAGATTTTCCACGATGTTTGTTTAATGAACCTGCCGGTGAAATTTTTCCTGGACCGTGCGGGCCTCGTGGGTGGCGACGGCGAAACACACCAGGGTATTTTTGATATTTCTTATCTGCGTCCTTTGCCCAATATAGTTATTGGAGCTCCGGGGACCTCCCATGATCTGCAGCATTTTATTAATACGGCGATTAATTACGGCGGCGGACCGATTGCGGTTCGCTACCCCCGGGCCCGGGTGAATGAATCGGAAGCCCTGGAGGTGAATGAGTTAAAAAACCTGGAGATTGGCCGGGCAAAAAAATTAAGGGAGGGGGCCGATGTGGCCCTGGTAGCCCTGGGACCGATGGTCAAAAGAGCGCAAAAAGCGGCCGAGCTGCTGGCCGGGAAGGGGGTCGAGGCGGCGGTAATTGACGCCCGCTGGGCTAAACCGCTGGATGAGGAGCTTCTCCTGGAGCTGGCCGGTGAGGTTCCGGCAATGATAACCGTTGAGGAGGGAATTATGGCCGGAGGATTTGGTTCGGCAGTTCTGGAACTTTTAAATAGCCGGGGGATGAAAACACCTCTTGTTCGGATGGGCGTGCCCCGGGGAATTGTTCGCCACGGTGTGCGAGAGGAGTATTTAGAAGAATTTAACCTCACCGGGGTGGGGATTGCCAGAAGGGCCCGGGAACTGCTGGAGGATAGTGAAGTATAGAAGTTTAGTGGAGGAACTTGTCCGCCGGGAGGAAGTTTCTTCGGAAGAACAGGCCCGGAAACTGGTTAAAAACGGCCGGGTAAAAGTGGACGGTTTCCCGGTGGATAATCCTGATTCGGAGGTAGGAAGCGGCGTTCACCTGGAGATAATAGAAGAAAATTCTTCGGACTGGGTGGGCCGGGGCGCCAGAAAAATATGGCCTTTCCTAAAAGAAAATAAAATTGTAGCGAAAGATAAGATCTGCCTGGACGTAGGCGCCTCAACGGGCGGTTTCACCCAGGCTTTGCTGAAAGCGGGCGCCCGGAAGGTTTATTCTGTTGACGTTGGTTACGGTCAGCTGGACTGGTCTTTGCGCCAGGATGATCGGGTGGTGGTGAAAGACCGCTATAATTTCCGTTATGGTCGTGGGGAGGATTTTCAACCTCCACCGGCTGTATTTACGATGGACGTTTCTTTTATTTCCAGTTTGAAGTTAATTTCTGCTCTGAACGGGGTTATGGAAAAAAACAGCCGGGGAATTTTACTAATAAAACCGCAGTTTGAAGCTCCCCGCTCGGCGGTGGAAGATGGTATAATCAAATCGCCCGCTACCTGGCGGCGGACCCTGAGAGCGGTGCTGGAAGGCTGGGCAGAAAAAGGGTGGGGATGTTTTGAACTTGCTGTTTCCCCGCTAACCGGAAGCGAAGGAAACCGGGAATTTGTAGCGTTGCTTGAGCGGGGAGGACAAACACAGCAGGGAAATACAATAGAATCGGTGGTGCACAAGGCTGCCGGCTAAACTTTAATATAGCGGCTGTTTTTCGCGAGGGGATTAAGATGCTCCAATCTTTGACGGTAAAAAATCTGGCACTTGTTGACCGGATCGGGGTTGAGTTTGCCCCCGGTTTAAATGTGATAACCGGCCCGACCGGGGCGGGGAAAACTCTGCTGATAAAATCGCTTAAACTTGCGCTTGGTGGCCGGGCGGATTTTGATCTGTTGAATGATCCCGATAAAGAAGGAGTGGTGTCCGCTTTTTTTATCCTGCCCGAAAAAACTAACAACCGTGGTATTTTAGAAGAATATGCCGAGGGGTCTGAACTGCAGTTCCGGCGGGTTTTGAAGCCTTCCCGGCAGAGCAGAGCTTATTTGAACGGTGAGCAGGTACGCCTGGAGACTCTCCGTAAAATACGGGGCAAGTTAATTGATTTTCACGGTCAGCATGATCAGCAGGCGGTTTTTGAGAAAGATTTTCCCCGCCGGGTTCTCGATAGGTTTGGTGATTACGATCCAGTTATAAAAAAATACAGGGAGATTTACGAAGAGTTCTGCGCGGTAAAAAAAGAGCTGAATAAATTTACCGGTCCCGATACCGATTACCGGCGTGAAATGGAACTGCTTGATTACCAGCTTGAGGAGCTGAACGGGTTTGGTCCGGAAGAAAACGAGTGGGAAGAGATAGAGTCCAAACGTCGCCGGCTGGAGGCCCGGGAGGAAGTTGACCGCCAGCTGCGGGAAGCACTGCAGATACTTGACGGGGATAATTCTCCCCCCGGCAAGCTGGGAGAGCTGATTGGTTTGACAGCTAACGCCGCCGAACATATGGAGGAGCTTGAACCCTGGCCGGCGGAACTGGAAAATATAAAAGGCCGGTTATCCGAACTCCGGTTGCGGCTCCGGGAAGAGAGAGAGCGGCTTGAACATTCGGCCGGGGAGTATGAAAACTTGATGGACCGGCGGGGCAACTGGTTGAAACTGGCTCGAAAATACAATATTGTGCCGGAAAAACTGTATTCTTATTACCGTGAAAAAAAACAGCGACTGGAGGAACTGGGAAACCGGGGGGAGAAGATAAAGAAGTTAAAAAAAGAAAAATCAGAAATAAAACGGCGTTTACAGAACCAGGCGGAAGAGTTAACGACCCGCCGCCGGGACACTGCCGAAGAACTGGCTGCGGAGGTCAGCCGGCGGTTAAAGAAGCTAAATTTAGCTGAAGCGGTATTTAGGGTGGAAATTGATAAGGAAGATTACTCAGAATCGGGTGCTGACAGGGTCCGGTGGTTATTTTCGTCTCATTCGTCCCACCGGCCGGGAGAACTGGCCGAGCGGATATCGGGCGGAGAGATTTCCCGGGTTCTGCTGGCAATAAAATCGGCCCTTGCGGGGGCGGATACCACGCTGTCGCTGGTTTTTGATGAAATAGATGCGGGGATATCGGGCCAAGAAGCCAACAGCGTCGGTTTGTTATTGTCCCGCCTGGCCCGGTATCACCAGGTGGTAGTTATAACCCATCTGCCAATTGTTGCCGCCCACGGTGACCATCACATCCGGATTGCCCGGGAGGACAAAAAACAGGCGGTTAATGTCCGGGCCGGGATCCTGGAGAAAGACGGGCGGCTGGAAGAGTTAAGCAGGCTTCTATCGGGGGATAAAGGTTCAGAAGTTTCTCATCGTCAGGCGGAGAAACTATTAGAAGAACGGAAATCGGAACCCTCGGGAGAGTGAACTAAATGATGGCGGAAAATTTTGCCTGGGGAGATATTATCCTGCAGGTGGCGGTTCTGGCTCTGGCGATAAGTGTTCATGAGTCGGCGCATGCTTACATGGCCGACAGGCGGGGTGATCCTACCGCTCGCAAGCTGGGGAGGGTATCGTTTAATCCCCTGGTGCATGTAGATTTATTTGGAACGATTCTACTGCCTGCGTTTTTAATTTTCAGCGGGGCCCCGTTTTTGTTTGGCTGGGCCCGCCCGGTCCCGGTTAATCCCCGGAATCTGCGCAACCCCGCCCGTGATAAAGCCTGGATCTCCGTGGCCGGACCGGCGGCCAATTTTCTGCTGATGCTGGTAGGGATAATATTTTTTGTTGTTTTTTTCCCTTTTGTTATGCAGGTAGAAGGTTTGCCAGAATTGTTAACTTTTAATACGGTTATAAACAGTTTGCTGGGAGTTTTTAATTTACTGCCGGTCCCGCCGCTGGACGGGGGAGGAATAGCCGAATATCTTCTCCCGCACCGTGAGAGCCAGTGGTTCCGGCAGAACCGTTTTTTTGTTTTCATGTTTTTTATCCTTCTCTGGATGACTGGTATACTGCCGCGTTTTCTCCGGATTTTTCTATCAGTTATCCTGGGTTTACAGTATGGGCTGGCCGGTTTAATCTGGCCGGTTTAATTTACCGGGAGTTGATTTCTTATGTTAAACATTGGTCCGCACCGATATCAAGCGGCGAAAGGAGCGCTCCTGGATTTGGGGGAACAGATGGAACACCTGGGGGAGCGAGCTCTTATAATTGGCGGCAAAACTGCGCTGGAACGTTTTGAAGACGTTATCAGGTCCTCGTTAAAAGAGGCAATGATAGGTTCGTCGGTTGAGGTCTGCCTGGGGGAATGCTGCCTGCCGGAGATTGAACGGTTGATTGAAAAAGTGGAAAGCGAGCGTGCCGATATCGTTATCGGGATGGGGGGCGGCAAGACCCTTGATACGGCGAAATACGTGGGAGAATTAGCTGAAACCAGTGTTGTGACCGTCCCCACTATTGCGAGTTCCTGTGCCGGGTTTACCAATGTTGTTTACGTTTTTAACGAGGACGGAGAATTTATTAAACAGGAGCAGTTATCGAGCTGTCCTGATCTTATGCTGGTTGATTATAAGGTGGCGGGTCATGCTCCGAGCCGGTTTCTGGGGGCAGGGATGGCAAATTCTATTGCTATTTCCAGCGGGGTGGGACTTTCCCGGGAAGATTTAAAATCAAGTCAGCCCCGGCAGATAGCGTATGAACTTTCCCGTCACGTGCAAAAAGACCTCAAAGAGCGGGGGACGGGAGCAATAGCCGATGCCCGGAAAGGTGAAATAACCGGGGCAATGGAAGCGGCTATTGAGATTAATATCCTTGAATCCGGGTTGATAAGCTGCCTGGGGGGGAGAGCATTTAACATGAGCCTGGCTCACCTGCTGGCCCACCAGCTTTACCGGTATTGCGGCGAAGATATTATTTCGGGTGAACTGGTTGGATTTGGGACCCTGGTTATGGAAAGTTTAAAAGGTGAGGAGCGCGAAGAACTGCAGGAGCTGTATGAATTTTACAGGGAGATCAACATTCCCCTGACACTTGAAGAGTTAAACCTGCCCGCTAACCAGCGGGAAAACATACTTGAAGAAGCAGCGGAAGTTATCGTCGACCAGCTTGAAGACTGGATGTTTTCTTTTGAAATCACCGGGGACAGGCTGGTGAAGACGATACTAAAAACTGATTCTCGCGGTCAGAAAATACAGCAGGGAGAGATTTAATCCAGCTGCCGGCGAGGTATCCAGCCGATACTGCCGTCGTTTAGTTTCACCTGCCGCCAGTCTTCAATCTCATCGATCACCCGGAGTGGAAATTGTTCGCTGAGGATGTTACGGGCTCTAAATTGAAACTGGGGCTGAGATCTGAGGGTATTTTCTTCAAGATCATCTTCGTTGAGAACCGGAGCTTCTTCGGGATCAACCATAAATACCGGTTCAACCATTTCGGCATTTATCCAGCCGGTTGAACCGTGCCGGGACTGGATTCTGAACCAGCTGTCCCGTTTGCCAAGCAGACGTAGTTTTTGATACCTGTAAACACGCCCCCGGATAGAAAATTGCAATCCCGGTCCGCTCCTGTAATTAACTGCGTCTTTTTTAACGAGCAGGTGGTTGAAATTTTCAAACTCTTCGGGGTTGAGATCTTTTGTGGCTTCTTCAAGAGAAGTTTTATCTTCGTTCAGTTCTTCCACCACGGGGGCCGGAACGTTCAGCCTCCTCACCAGCGATTCGTGGATCCAGCCGATCCGGCCGTCTTCCAGCTGGACCCGGTACCACTGGTTGAAACGATCAAGCGGAAATAATAAAGCCCCACCCGGTGGAGTTGTAACGATACTGTAGTCGGTTCCGGGCCCATCCCGCAGATTCACCTGGCTGTGCTCCCTGATAATGCCCAGCATTTCTTGACGCTGGCCTTCGTAATCAAGGAATAATTCCCAGCTATGCGGCGTGAGCTCGGGAGTGTCAGCCTCGTCGCCGGCTTCTTGATCTTCCTGTTCCGCTGTTGCTACCAGGTGCGACCCCGGTCCCGCCGGTCGGGAACGATCATTGGAACGGGCCCAGTAATAGCTGCCCCCCAGGCTGATAAAGAAGATTAGAACTCCGGAACCGAGAATTGTGGCCAGCGGATATTTTTTCATTTTCATTCCCCTGAAGATTTATGGTTGCAATTTCAAGATTAAAACTTACTGTTGAATTGTGCTCTCCCGGGGTTCTGGTTACAGATCATCCCTTATCAGAAGCACTCTCTGGCGCCCTCATTCTCGAACGCCATCCCTGGCGTTCTCCGAGGTTTTGAGCCGTTTTAGAGCCCTCCGGGCTCAGGGCGACTCAAAAAATCCGGTTACCAGAAAGACCTTCTGATTTGTAAAGGCAACTGCGGGAGAAGACAGTTGAATGATTAAAGTTCTATAATATTATAACTAACCGGATCAATTCATGACAGCCGGGTTGCGAGGAACAAAAAATTTTATAAGGTGATAGTTATGAAATATCTTGTTGGCGGTCAAATTTTTGATGATTATATCAAGGAAGCTATTTACCGGGATACCCAGGTTGAAGAGGAATCGGTAGCTCTGACAGCCGGCGGAGTGTCGAGACTTACCCGGCCCGGTGAACTTGATTTTGGGGGGGACGAATACCGCGCGGCCGGGCGGCAAAAAATAGAACCGGAGCTGCGCAGCCCGGATGATGATTATGGCTGGTGGGAATTGTCGCCGGGAGGATATATGCTCAAATTAAACGAAAAACCCGACCTGCCGGCCCGGTCGGCGGGGATAATTCAGCCCCATAGCCATCTGCTGGAAGGGGGCGGATTCCATCCCACGCTCTGGCTGAGTGAAAATGCTTCGGGCCGGAAGATAGTGCTGCCTCTCCAGGTTAATGAGCCCGGATTGAATATAAAAGAAAACGCCCGGGTTTCTCTGCTGCGGATTATCAAGGGTTAAAAGCCGGGGCGGGTTTAAATATTTTTTTCTTTCAGAGCTGAAAATATTTTTATCAACGCCCGGTTGAGGCGCCGGCAGGCTTCTTGCTGGAGAGATTTTATTTTTTCAAGTTCATCATGAGCTTCTGTATCAGATATAACTCTCAGGGCGGTCCAGGGGGGGTTATACCCGCTTTTTTGGAGCCGGTGGAGCAAAAAATATGTTTCCATATCTACGGCATCAGCCGAAAATTTATCGTGGATTTTCCGGCGTTTTTTGGTCTGGACAACCGGATTATTTGCGCTATGAAGATGCCCGGTCACAAAACGGGACTGCTTGAGAACAGTTTTTATTAGGCTCGAGAAATGGTTGTTAGCCCGGTAGGTTTTTGAATTAATTTCCCCGGAGACAGTTTCCCCCAGGAAGAGATCCTGTTTATTAAGCTTCTCTGTCAGCCCCCCGGCGGTTCCGGTTATCAACAGCGGATATGAAAAAAGTTCCTCCGGAAGCCGGCCTATTTCTTTTTTGACTGCTTTTTTACCCACTCCCACGGTAGCGGCGCTGATCCGGAGATTGTCGGCAGAAAAATTCCAGAGGTTTTTTTTCGCCACTTTTTCAAACTCAAAAGTATCAAGCAGCCGTGATATTTCTTCTTTCCGGGCGGCTAAAAGAAAAACTTTTTGTCCGGCCATTATCATCAGTTGCCGGCGGCGGGTTTAAGCTCCCGGATGAACTCCTCGATTCGTTCCATTGCTTTTTTAAGCAGTTCAAAATCAGTGGCGTAGGAGAGCCGGATATGATCCTCCCCGCCGGGACCGAAAGCCTTTCCGGGGACCACGGCCACTTTTTTTTCTTCCAGCAATTTCCGGCAGAATTTTTCCGGTTTCAGTCCGGTGTTTGCAATCGAAGGGAAGGCGTAAAAAGCTCCGGCCGGCCGGGGGCATTCGAGACCCATTTCATTAAGACTCTGGACGACGAGGTTACGTCTTTTTTCGTATTCATTGCGCATTGAACGGATAGAACTTTCACCGGCCAGCACCGCTTCAACGGCAGCGAACTGGGAAGTGGTGGGGGCGCAGAGCATGGTGTACTGGTGAATTTTATTCATGGCGGCAATGATCGATTCTGGCCCCCCGGCATATGCGATCCGCATTCCGGTCATTGCGCAGTTCTTGGAAAAACCGTTTAAATACAGTGTTCTTTCTTTCATACCCGGCAGAGTGGGGAAAGGAATATGAACGTCTTCGTAGGTAAGGTGGCTGTAAATTTCATCAGTAATTACCAGCAGGTCATGCTCCCGGATTATTTCGGCAATTTTTTCCAGTTCTGACCGGGTATAGGTAACTCCCGTTGGATTGCAGGGATAGTTAAGAGCCAGAATTTTTGTTTTTTTATTGATTAAATCCCGCAACCGCCGGGGGTTGATTTTAAAATCGCCCCCCCGGGAAGTATCCAGGAAACGGGGTTTACCGCCCGGCATAACCACCGTGGGTTTGTAGGAAACATAACAGGGAGTGGGGATAATAACTTCGTCGCCGGGGTTGATAAGCGCTCGCATTGCCAGGTCCATACCTTCGCTGACACCGGTAGTAATCAGCAGCTCTTCGTCGGGATCGTATTTAAATTTATGTTTATCGTTCAGATGTTCGGCCAGTAAATTCCGCAGCCGGGGCATCCCCTGGTTGGAGGTATAATTGGTATAACCGTCTTCCAGAGATTTTATGGCGGCCTCCCGGATATGCCAGGGAGTGGCAAAATCGGGTTCACCCACTCCCAGGGAGATAACATCATCCATTCCCATGACCAGGTCAAAAAATTCCCGGATCCCGGAGGGTTCCAGTTCTTCCACAGTTTCTGAAAGCTCAATCATGGCGAGATACTCAACCTGTGGTCGGTGGCCGGGTCGTCAAAACGGAAACCGTTTTCTTTATAAGTTTTCAGCATGAAATGGGAGACGGTTTTATGAACATTTTTGTTAGGAGCCAGCTCGTGGGAGACAAACTCTGCCACGGTCTGGAGATCTTTAGCTTCCACCCGGACCAGTAGATCGTAATCTCCAGAGCATAGATAACAGGAAGTGACTTCGGGGTGATCATAAATTTCCCGGGCGATTTCATCAAAACCGCTGTCGGGCTGGGGAGAGATGCTTACCTCGATAAGACCGACGACGGGGACGTCAGCGTCCTGTATTTTTTCCCGGTTAATTATTGTTCTGTAGCCCTGGATCACCCCGTTTTTTTCATATTTTTCAATTTGATTTTTAACCTCTTGCACGTCGCGGTCCAGGGTTTTAGCCAGTTCTTCCGGCCTGGCTCTGCCGTTTACTTCTAAAAGTTCCAGCAGTTTATCCATGGGTATTAACCTCCTTAAGTTTTTACAGCATCGTCTTTGAGAGTGGCGATATAGGGCAGGTGGCGCCATTGCTGGGCGTAATCCAGTCCGTAGCCCACCAGGAATTTGTCCGGCACTTCAAAACCGACATAATCGGCCTTTACTTCCACTTCTCGCCGGTAAGGTTTATCCAGCAGAACGCAGGTGGAAAGACTGGCCGGATTACGGGCTTTCAGATACCCCAGCAGGTAGTTGAGTGTAAGTCCGGAATCAACTATATCTTCTACCAGCAGGACATGCCGGTTTTCGATATCTTCGTTTAAATCCTTCAGCACCCGGACCACGCCGCTGGTGGTCGATGATTTCCCATAGCTGCCCACGGCCAAAAAATCCAGTTCAATCGGTATTTCAAGTCTTCTCATCAGGTCGCTGATAAAAATCACACAGCCGCGCAAAACGCCGATAAGCAGTGGTTTTTTATCACGGTAATCGTTGCTGATTTTTTCACCGAGTTCAGAAACTTTAGCCTGCAATTCGTCTTCGGTGAATAAAACTCTATCAAAATCATCCTGGAATTCCATTGTTATACACCTTCAATTCTGGACAATAATGGATATAAATTGCCAAAGTTCAATCAAGCGGAGATCCGGGGAGCGTCGGCCCACAATCCCTCCAGGTCGTAATATTCTCTTTTGTTCTCGTTAAACAGGTGAATTATTATTTCTTCATAATCGGCCAGCACCCAGCCCTGTTCCGGTTCACCTTCCAGGTGGTCGGGACTGCGGTTTGCCCGGTGTTGGAGCTGTTTTTTAAGTTCCTGGCGCAAAAATTTCAGATGAGGACGTGATTGTCCGGTAGCAATCACGAAGAAATCGGTTATACCCAGCTGTTCTTTCACATTCAGAATCAAGATATTTTCCGCTTTGTTTTCTTTTAATATGTCAGCGCTAAGTTGAGCCAGTTCCAGTCCCGTGTGCAAATATGGACCTCCTCGCTAAAATTTATATTTTTAGAATAAAACTCATTATACCATCTTATTCAAAAAATCATAAATTCAGGTTTGCAATTTTTTAGTTCAATTATTCAGTTCCGGGATTTCAGTCAAATCTTTGCCGATGATAAAAGTGACATCGACCAGCAGTGCTTCGGCCGGATCGATTTCAAGTCTCCCCGCCCCTAAAAGTTGCTGGAGCCGGTAAGCGGACTGAGGCTGGTTGCTGCGGTCTATGAACCGGCTTTCCCGGTAATTGTGCCGGTCGGCGTTATCCACTTCAACGACGTCAACAAAATCAAGTGGCTGCAGTTTTTGCCGGTAGCGGGAGGCCAGCCCGGAAATTCCCGTTCCGTTTAAGATCTGCAGTTTTATTGTTTCCTGTGGTTCGGAAGTGGCAATTATCTGTTTTACCGGCGGGGGGAGCATATTTACAACTCGCTCCGCTTCAATTTCAGCTTCTGTATTTGTCCCGGGCATTATGGCGGAAAGGAATTTAATTTTATCTTCCTCAAGTTCAGCCGCCCGGCGGCTGAGCAGGAAAAATTCGTCTACAGTAAGATTGGTATCGAGTTGTTCATAGATAGAAGATACTATTTTTCTTGCTTCGAGTAGAACCGGTTTTTCCTTTAGTTTCCGGATAATCCCGAGCAGGACAGTTTTATGGCGGTATCGGAGCCCATCCAGTCCGTATTCGGAGTATGCTTCAGAGGCAAAACTGTAAGTTAGCGAACCGTCGAGCCAGCGCCGGGGAGTTTTGTTTATCCCTCCCGGAGGATCTTCGAAAGGAATTGAAACTCCTCCCAGCAAATCGACCGTTCCGGCCAGCAGATCAGTGTTTGTGGTCACGTAAAATGTAATGTTAAGGTTCAAAATATCTTCCAGTTCGGTTATAAAACCTTCCGGCGATAAGTCCGAATACAAGCGGGCGAGAGAGCTGCGCCGGCCGAGGGCGGGGGCCATAACAGAAGCTTCCGCCGGTAGATAAATCCAGCTGGTTCGCCTGGTAATCGGTTCATAACCAACCAGGTAAAAAAGTTGTGGTTCATTATCCTCCACGGGGGCAATTATTCCTTTTATTCGTTGTTGTTCGAGAAGGAGATTTTTCAGGTTAACCCCCGGTTCGGTGGTCATTTCTTCTCCCGGTGGAAGCCAGAGAAAAACCAGGGAGCCGCTGATTAAAACCAGCGCCAGCCCGAAGACTATAATACTGGTCAGTCGCATAGCGAATTATAAGCCTCAATTGAGCGGGGATGAATT
>CAZKRS010000029.1:11307-13694 GCA_964555265.1 uncultured bacterium
CTTCAATTTTTTTCTCTATCACGTTTCGGACAAGTTCATTAAAATCCAGCCGTCCAAAACTGTTTCTCAATTCATAGGCTTCCGAAAAACTCCGTGTTTTTTCGGTGAAATCGGCAACGATCAAACCTTTCAGAACCGGGTTCATATCGGCCGAACCGGTTGTATGGTTAGCAACGGCCCGCACAATTTCATCTCCGGCCGAAAACCCCAGATTTTCCACAAGAAGCTGGCCGGCGGCGGGAGCATGCCAGAGGGAAGGGGTTATTTTTTCTATATTATCCAGCCGGCCGCGATATTTTTGAGCCAGCTGCCGCTGGTGTTCTTCCGGAAGTTCCCGCCCGCAGTCATGGAACAGGGCGGATTTATATAGAGGGATTTCAACTTTTTTCAGCCGGGAATAAGATTTAATTAACTCCCGTGCCGCTTCGATTGTGCCCCCGGTATGTTTCCGGCGTTGTTTCAAATGCTGCCGGGCAAACTCCAGCTGTTTTTTTGATATCGGGACGGGGAAGTCTTCAAGTTCCAACTGTTTAATTTCCAACATAGAGATTCCGATCAAAAATAAATTTACGAACCCGCCCGGGGAGCTGGTAGCGGAGTGAACGCCTGTTTTTGCGCCGTCGCCGCAGCTGAGAACTGGAGATATCAAGTCCGGGGATATCAATCAGCCGGCAATTGTCGAGGATTTTTTTATTAACATTGTCAAGCGTTGTCCCCGGCCTGTTAATTCCGACCAGCCGGACCAGCCCGAGGATATCTTCCCAGCGGTGCCAGCGGTGAAATTCAGCCAGCTCATCGCTGCCCACGAGCAGAAAGATTTCAACCCCCGGAAGTTCTTCTTTCAACTCTTCAATAGTTTCAACCGTGTAAGCCGGGGAATCTTTTTGGATTTCTTTATCACAGGCTTTAAAAAGAGGATTATCCTCCACGGCCAGCCGGAGCATTTCCAGGCGCAGAATACCTTCTGTGGCCGGTTGTGAGCGGTGGGGTGGAATACCGGCGGGGACAAATAATACCCTGTCCAGGTCAAGTTCTTCCGCCGTCAGCTGTGCGCTCAACAGATGTCCGAAGTGGACCGGATCGAACATACCTCCGAAGAGACCAAGCTTCGAAGTGGTTTCAGGTTCTGATTTGGCCCTGGCCATAAATAACATACTTTGGGATGGTAAGTTCTCTAAGACCCATCGGTCCCCGGGCGTGCAGTCTTTCGGTGCTGATACCGATTTCTGCTCCCAGGCCGAATTCATAGCCGTCGGTGAACCTTGTGGAAGCGTTCACATAAATGGCGGCCGAGTCTATTTCGTTCAGAAACTTTTCTGATTCCGAGTAATTCTCGGTAATGATGGCATCGGAATGGTTGGAAGCGTGCCGGTTGATATGTTCGATAGCTTCCTGGAGCCCGTCAACACTTTTTACACTTAAAATCAAGTCCAGGTATTCTTCATCCCAGTCGTCCGGGTCGACTTCCACGGCTTCAATTTCGGTTTGTTCCACCAGCCCGAGCAGGTAAGAATCGCAGCGAAGTTCCACGTTTTCTTCGGCCAGGTCGGCCAGGATTTTTATGATCCAGTCGTCCGGGATATTGCGGTCAACAACAAGAGTTTCCATCGCGTTGCAGACGGCCGGCCGCTGGGTTTTTGCGTTGACACAGATTTTGCGGGCCATCTCCAGGTCGGCCCGGGCCGAAACATAGGTATGACAGACACCTTTGTAATGTTTGATAACCGGCATCGTAGATTTTTTAGCAACCATATCTATCAGGCCCTCGCCGCCCCGGGGAATAATCACGTCTATATATTCATCCAGCCCGAGCATTTCGTCGACCAGGGAATGGTCCTGGTTACGGAGGATCTGGATACAGTTGTCGGGCAGGTGAGGTTTGATAGCCTCCTGGATCAGATCGACGAGCAGGTAGTTGGAATGTTTTGCTTCCGAGCCTCCCCGTAGCAGGGTGCAGTTACCCGATTTCAAACAGAGGACGGCGGCATCGACGGTAACGTTGGGCCGGGATTCGTAAATAATACCGATAACTCCCAGGGGGACCCGCTGGCGGCCAATTTTTAAACCGTTGGGTCGTTTTTTCATCTCAATAATTTCGCCCACAGGATCATCCAGGCGCCGGACCTGGCGGACGCCGTCGACCATTGAATCAATCCGTTCGTCGGTCAGTTTAAGACGGTCAAGCAAAGCTTCGCTGAGCCCGCTGTCCTGTCCGGCCTGCAGATCTTTCTGGTTAGCTTTCTTAATTTCTTCCCGGTGATCTGCCAGGTTATCGGCAATAGCCTCCAGGGCCTGGTTTTTAGCTTCCGTGTAGATTGAAGCAAGCCCCCGGGAGGCTTCCCGGGATCTTTTAGCAAGACTTTCAACACCTGATATATCTACATTCA
>CAZKRS010000030.1:0-13554 GCA_964555265.1 uncultured bacterium
TTCCCTAAAATTTCGAAAAGGAATCAAATTCTCCCCGGTAAGCGGCCGTTTTCCTTCTTTTATTTCGGTTAATATCTGCCGGGTGGGGAGAGTAATTTTCATTCCTTCGAACAGCTGTTGCTGCAGAGGTATAGTCTGGATATAAGCTTCTTTCCGCAGTCCCCCGGCTTCTTTGATCAGGTCAATAGTCCGGCTATCCGAGGGCAGTTGGTACCGGCCCGGATTTTTAATTCCATCGCCCACAATTTTTACTTCAACCAGATTCTCCAGATTTTCTTTTTCGGTTTGCAGTCCAGAGATCACCGGTTGTCTTTGGTCGGGAACAGATACGGGAGAGTAAAAGAGATAAGTAACGCCGCTTCCCAGGCTGATGCCAAGAATAACAAGGATAACCATTAAACTGCTTTCGGTGGGCTTGATTAAGCTTCCCCCTTGTTTTCAAGGTAGACTCTGTTTTCGAAGGCCTTGCTCAGCGTCATTCGATCGGTGTATTCTATATCACTGCCCACGGGAATTCCATACCCGAGATGGCTGAGTTTAAGCTCAAATTCCTCCAGCTTTTTTTTCAGGTAATTTATAGTAACTTCGCCCTCATTGGTAGGATTAAAAGCGAAGACAATTTCTTCTATATCTTCTTCATTATCCCGGAGCCGTTCGGTCAGCTTATCAATATTTAACTGGTCGGGACCAACGCCGTCAAGGGGAGAGATAAGGCCGCCTAAAACGTGGTAGCGGCCCTTGAAATCGCCCGCGTTTTCGATGGTAAATATATCTTCGGGACTGGCTACGACGCATATTTGCCGGGAGGTGCGGGTTTTATCACGGCAGATATTACATAAATCATGTTCGCTTAAATTACCGCAGCGAATGCAGTAGCCCAGCTTTTTTTTGGCTGTCAGCAGAGATTCGGTCAGTTTCTCCACTTCACCTTCGGCAATGGACAAAAGATGAAATACCAGCCGCCGGGCGGATTTTTTACCAATCCCCGGCAATCTTCTCAACCTGTCGACAGCCTTTTCAAAACTTTCCATGGTCAAGCCTCCCGGGCCGGACTGTAAATCGGAGTTTTTAAAACTGCTGTTATTTCGCATCAAAAAATATATCATAAATACGGTTCGAGTTATAGATTCCTATTTTCTTGAAGGGTATTAAACAGATGGCGAAATATGCTTTACTGCATGCTCATTCTGAATACAGTCTCCGGGATGGCTGCATGAGTATCGGCCAGTATCTGGACCGGCTGGAGGAAGTTGAAGCTGCTGCGGCAGCTCTGACCGACACCCATAATTTATTTGGTGTGTTTAAATTTTACAATCGCTGCCAGAACCGGGGAATCAAACCGGTGGTCGGCGTTGATTTGCGGGTGGCGGACAATCCGGCCGTTCCCCCCGGCGAAAATGAAGTCCAGCGGCTGAGAGTTCTTGTAGAAAACCGGGAAGGATATCGCAGTATCTGCCGGCTTTTAAGCGAAAGTTATCGCCGGCGCCGAAAGCGGGGCCTCTGGATTTCCCTGGACCGGCTGGGAGAAAACAGGGAAGGGCTATTTTTTCTCGGTCCCCATCTTCCGGGGTTTGAAAAGAACTCAAACCCGGACAAAAAATATTTTGAAGGGAGAATAAACCGTTGTTCGCAGCTGTTTGGAGACCGTTTTTTTGTAGAAATACCGCTCTATAGTTCCCTGGCGGGCCCCGGCAAAAAATTATATGAATCGGCGCAATCTTGCGGAGTTCCGGCCGTCTATACCAACCCCGCTTATTTTCCCCGTCCCGAGGATTACAACCGGCTGTCCCTGCGGCTGGCAGTTCAGACCAACACTAACCTCAAGGAGCTTAAAAAAATCCCCGCCCACCGAAAAAAACAGTGGGTATGTTCCCGGGAAACCCTGGCGAAGAGAGCGGGGGGGGACTTAAAACCGCTTGAGCGGGCGGGGGAGCTGGCCTCCCGCTGCTTTTTTGAGTTTGAAACCCATCAGATTCGTCTGCCCGCCTATCCAGGTGAGGAAGATAGCGAGAAGTTGCTTGAAAAAAAATGCCGGGAAAAACTTCAGGAGCTTGAGCTGGCCGTTGAACTACAACAGGCCCGGGCCCGGCTGAAACGGGAGTTGAAGGTAATAAACAAGATGGGTTTTGCAGATTATTTTTTAATAGTTTCGGACATTACCGGCTGGGCGAGGGGGCGGGGGATTGCCGTGGGCCCGGGCCGGGGTTCGGCCGCCGGTTCTTTTGTTGCTTACCTGCTGGAAATCACTGAGATTGATCCATTTGAATTTGATCTTATTTTCGAACGATTTTTGAACGAGCAGCGCCGGGAGATGCCCGACATCGATCTTGATTTTCCCGACCGCCGCCGGGAAGAGGTTATTGAATATATCAGCCGGAGATTTGGGGAAAAATCAGTGGCTCATATTATAACTTTCGGTCAGCTCAAGGCCCGTAATTCACTCCGTTCGATCGGCCGGGTCCGGGGGGAGGCTTCCGAAGAGATAGATCGATTCCTGGCTTTGCTGCCCGAACAAACTTCCGGGACTCTGCAGCAGCTCAGCCAGCGTAATGAACAGCTGGAGTCCGCCCTTGCCAGTAATTCACGGTGGGCTGAATGGTTTGACCAGGCCGTTCAGCTGGAGGGTTTTGTCCGCAATCCTTCCCTGCACGCCGCCGGAATTTTAATTGCCGGAGGAGAACTTGAGCGGCAAATTCCTCTTTATTATCCCGACGAAGAGCAGCCCCCGGCCGCATCTCAGTTTGATATGTATGATGTTGAGAAACTGGGTTATTTGAAACTTGACATCCTGGGATTATCCACCCTGACTCTGATAGAGAAAACGCTAGCGCAGGTTCCGGACGGTAGGCGGCCCGATATTGCGAATCTGCCCGATGAAGACCGGCAGACCGTCCGGATGCTGACCGAGGATTCCCTGGAGGGGGTGTTCCAGTTTGAAACCTCCGGCAGCCGGGAGCTTGTCCGCCGGATGGCCCCGAAATCCCGCCGGGATTTGATGGATTGTATAGCTTTATACAGGCCGGGTCCCCTGCAGTCGGGAATGGCTGAAAAGTATCTTTTGCGTCGCCAGGGAAAACAAAAGGTAGAATATCCTCATCCCGACCTGGAGGAGATACTCGAGGATACCTACGGTCTGATAATCTACCAGGAACAGGTAATGGCCGTTGCTCGGAAGATCGGCGGTTTTTCCTGGTCCAGGGCCGACCGGCTGCGCCGGGCGATGAGCAAGAAGAAGGAGGATTTAATGTTTTCTCTCAAGGAGGAATTTATTGAGGGAGCCACAGAAAACGGTTATGACAGTTCAACTGCGGATGAGTTATTCGAGACGATGGAGAATTTTGCCCGCTATGGTTTCAACCGTTCCCACAGCGCTGCATACGGGGAGATAACCTACCGGACCGCCTATCTTAAAGCCCATTTCAAAGCCGCTTTTTACGCCGCTTTATGCACGATAAAATCCGGTAATACCGACCGGATTGCCCGAATTTACGGGGCGATGAAAGAGGACGGAATTGAGCTGATCCTGCCGGATATTAACAGGTCGGCGGCCGAATTTTCGATTGACGGTTCACCGGCGGAGGGCCGGGTTATATACGGCCTGGAAGCAATTAAAAATATTGGTCACAAACTGGCCGAAAGTATAGAAACCGAGCGTGAAGAGAACGGTCCCTATCAATCTCTGGAAGATTTTCTCAAGAGAATACCACCCCGGTATCTTACCTCCAGAGCCTTTCAATCGCTGGCGGGGGCCGGCTGTTTTGACCGGTTCAAACAGAACCCGGGTTACCTGGTTGAGAATGCCCGCCGGATCCTGGATGCCGGGGCCAGTCGCTACCAGGACCGCCAGGCCGGGCAGGAGCGTTTATTTGCCGATTCATCGCCCGGGTTTGAAGAAGGAGAGGTAAAGAGCTGGTCCCGCCAACAGCGGGAACGGGCCCGCAAAAAAGCACTGGGTTATTTTGTGAAGGCTCATCCCCTGGATAAATATAAACAACTGTTTGAGTTCACCTCCCCGGGGACTATAACAGGTTACAGGTCCGACAGAGGTATAAATTTTACTTTTGCTCCCCCGCAGCTGCTTGCTATCTGGGTGGAATGCCGGGGAGGTAACGGGAAAAAATACGTCCGGCTTTCCGGGCGGGAAGAGGAGTTGATTTTACCCCTGTCAGATAAATACAACCCGGATCCTTCCGGCGCCGGGCCGGTGCTGGTGGAACTGGATGAAGAAGAGGAAGTTGTTGTCCGTGAAGCTCGAGGACTGCCGGATAACCTGAACCGGGTGGGATTGAATATTTATCTGAGTGATCACCAGCGGCTCGACCAGGTAAAGGAAGTTAAGCTGGCCCTGGAAAGCAATCCGGGTTCCTCTCCCGTCCGGATTTTTTACCATGGCGAGGGCGAAACCAAAAGAATGCAGCTTGCTTCTGAGATTGAGTTCAATTCTTCTCTGGCCCGGAGACTGAAAAATATTCTTGGTCCCGATCATCTCCGGCTGTATCTGCCGCTATCCGGATAAATAAATGGCACCAGTTCGCAATAAGCGCGGGTGATTTTGTTGTTGACAGAATTTTCAGGACCGTTTAATTATCTGGATACAGGTGCACTGTATCGGTTTTTTTTATTTCTTATTTTTCTGCTGGTTTTAAATTTTCCGGCCCGCCGTTACCGTAAAAAAGCCGGGGGGGCACCTGAGGTTTGTATTGGCTGGCATAAAATTGATTACTTCATCCATTTTTTGCTTTTTGCAGGCGCCATTTTATCCGCTCAACTGGCGGGGTTTATAATAAATTATTTCCCGGGGTTAAACTTATTTGTTCGAATCTGTCTTGTTACCCTGATTTTCATGGGAGTCTTGTTTTTTCTGACGGTATTTTATTTGAAACTGAAGATCTCTCCGGCTGCTCTTCGGCAGCATCTGGGATTTATCTTCAGGTTAGATTTTTTAGTCGACGGCGTTGTGGATTATTTGAGATTTTTTCCACTTATCCTTGTTGTTTCAGCGGTGAACTTTTCTTTACTTTACTATTTTAATATCTCCTGGAAGCAAACGGTTACCTATCAGATTTTAATGTTGATTACCGGCTGGTGGGAGGCCATCCTGATTTTTTTGCTGGTGGTAATAATTGCGCCGCTTGTGGAAGAATTGTTTTTCAGGGGCAGTTTTTTTCGTCTTCTGCGCAGTAGTGTTTCTGCTTCTCCGGCAGCTTTTGTTTCCGGATTTATTTTTGCATTGATTCATTTTGAATTTTATTATTTTCCAGTGTTGCTTTTACTTGGTTATCTTCTCGGGATAATCTATGAAGAAAGTAAAAGCCTGGCTGTCCCGGTTGCTTTTCATGCTTTCCATAATATGCTTGTACTTGTAATATTTTATGCTACGGTTTGATTGCAATTTTGAACGCAAAAGAATATAGTACAGGTAAAAAGGAGTGGTAATAATGTATAGTATCAGGAAACAGCTTTCAATATTTCTGGCCAACCGGCCGGGAACCCTGGCCGAAGTCTGTGAACAGTTAGAAGAAGAAAGTATTAACATCCTTGCGATGACGGTTTCAGACACGGTAGACCATGCGGTGGTCAGGTTGCTTGTCGACAAACCGGGGGAGGCCATCCACCGGCTGGAGGAAAAAGGTCTGCTTGTAGTTGAGAATGATGTTCTTGCCATCCGGCTTGAGAATAAGCCGGGAGCCCTGGCGGAAATTGCCCGCAGCCTGGCGGATAACGATATAAATATTGAATATGCTTACTGTACGGGGACCCCCGCCCAGACAGAGGGGTTAATGGTTCTTCGTACCTCCCGGCCCGAAGAAGCGCTTGATCTGCTGAAGAAATAGATTTTATTCAATTACCCGGAGGAACAGTAAAAGGATGATCAAACAGTTCAGGAGTCGTTACGGGGACAACTATTCCTACGTTATTTACGACGAGCAGGTCCTTGAGGCGCTGCTGGTCGACCCGGTTGCTGTCGAGCAGGTCCGCCAATTTTTGAAAGAAAAAGAGCTGGAGGTCAACTATTTAATAAACACCCATGGTCATGGAGATCATACCCGGGGTAACCCGGTTTTCCGGCGGGAGATGGGGGTAAAAATTGCTGCTCACGAAGAGGAGAGCGGAGCCGTTGGAAAAGTGGATAAAGCTCTGGCCGACGGCGATATTTTGACGGCGGGAGATATTGAGCTGGAAGTAATTCACACCCCCGGTCATACGCCGGGGAGTATCTGTCTGCGAAATTCTGAAGCCCTGTTCAGCGGGGATACAATTTTCCTCTCCGGCTGCGGGAATCCTAAATTTGGTGGTGATGCCCGTCGGCTGTTTAAGTCCGTCAAGCAGAAAATACTTCGGCTACCCGATCATATAAAACTTCTGCCCGGCCACGATTATGCGGTAAAAAACCTTGAATTTGCCCTGCATATTGAACCGGAAAATCAGTTTGCCTCCGGTAAGCTTGATGAAGTTAAAGCAAACCGGATGCAGAATAAGGAACCCACGTCGACGCTGGGGGAGGAAAAAAAATACAATCCATTTTTTAGATTTGACGAGGAACGTTTACGGCTTCAGCTTGACGGTTTATCGGAAGATCCCACGGATAAGGAAACGTTCTTGTTACTTCGCAAGTTAAGAAATAGCTGGTAGCCACCCGTTTTTATTGTTCTTTCCGGGGGATATTAGTTAAATTTTTTCTTTTTTTCGATAAAATTTACTGTAATTTTTGTTAAATGATACCAGCGGGAGGAAATTTATATGGATCGGTTAGAAGCGCTTCACCGTAGCGAGGAATTAAGTCTGTACCGGATTGAAAACGATAAAAATAGCGGGGTGGAGGAATATATATTTTCCACTCCCGAGACCCGGGAAGTTTGTAATAAACCGGAAATGGTAGGTTTTGACTTTCCCGGGGCCATGCGCCGGGCCCACGGCCGGGTGATGGGAGTGGATCCTCTTAATTCTCTGCTCGGTCAACAAGAAGATTACAAAAACTGTGTGATGCATTTTTTACGTGGGGGGTTGAATTTTCAGCTTCGGGAAGCTCTTGCGGATGCGTTTGGTTTTAACCGTCATTATTGTTCTTATATGACTTCCCAGCGTTACCAGAGGGGGGAACGCTGGAAGATCAAACAGGATCAATACCGGAAAATAAATTTTAACCCCGGTTCAACGCTCTTGATTGGCGATTGTATTGCCACCGGTTCGACCATGGAAAATGGTCTCCAGGTTATGCTTGACCATGCCTGTGACCGGGATACTCCTTTTGAAAATCTTGTAATTTTCACAATTGGTTGCGGTCGAGGCCGGGAAATTCTTGAAGAATTCCACAAAAAATTTAAAGATGCTTTTGATTATAACCGGACCCTGTTGTTTTATGCCGAGGGCCGGTTCGGGCTGGCCGACGAACAGATGGATTTAACCATTTCTCTTCCCGGCACCGATTTGCTTCGGGAGCCGGCGCTGCTTACGCCTGAATACGAATACAGCATCTACAGGCGGCTGCACATTCCGATTGAACGCTGCGCCATATACGATGTTGGCGCAAAATCTTTCGAATACCGCAAACACCTCGAAGATGTTATTGAATACTGGCAGCAGTTGATTGACTCCGAGCTCACCCTCAAGGAAGCTTACCGCCAACGCTGGTCGGAGAAGGATTATGGTTCTGTTGACAGTCTGCTGGCAGCACGAAAAGAAATCTGGCCGTTTGTTAATGAAGAAGAGATCAAGCACCTGCACGGCGCTTACAACCGGCGCTGGGATAAGGTGGAAGCCGAAGATTCTCACCGGGCGCTGGAAGAACTGGCCCGGGATAGAATCTCAACTTTTGAGACTGTTATGCAGTTATAAATTTTTTAAGCGGAAAGGATGGAAAAATGAAAAAAGATATTAATAAAGTTGTTTTAGCTTTCAGCGGCGGGTTGGATACCTCGGTGATTGTCCGCTGGCTCCAGGAAAATTACGGCTGCGAGGTTATAGCATTTGCCGCTGACCTCGGCCAGGGAGAGGAACTCGAACCGTTAAAGGAACGGGCCGCCCAGGCGGGGGCCGCTGATTTGGTAATAAAAGATCTCCGGGAAGAGTTCGCCCGGGATTATGTGCTGAAAGGATTAAAAGCCCAGGCTATTTATGAAAATGGGTATCCTCTGGCCACGGCTCTGGGCCGACCTTTAATAGCCAAATACCTGGTTAAGGTTGCTGAAGAATATAACGCCGACGCCGTAGCTCACGGTAGCACGGGGAAGGGGAACGACCAGGTTAGATTTGAAGTTTCCGCCCGGGCTCTAAATCCCGATATAGAAGCTTTTACTCCCGTTCGGGAGTGGGATCTTGACACCCGAAAAAAGGAGATTGAATATGCCCGGGAACATGGTATTGAGGTTGAAGCCACTGCGGACAGTCCGTACAGTTACGATCGCAATCTCTGGGGGGTAAGTATTGAATGTGGCCCGCTTGAGGACCCCTGGAATGCTCCACCGGAGGATATTTACTTGTTAACCACCGATCCCCGCCAGGCTCCCGATGAACCGGAAGAAATAGTTGTTGAGTTTGAAGCCGGCAAACCGGTGGCCCTTGCTGGAGAAAAAATGGACCTGGTCAGCCTAATTGATAAGCTTAACCGGCTTGCCGGCAAGCACGGTGTTGGGCGGATAGATATGGTGGAAAACCGGCTGGTGGGGCTAAAATCGCGGGAAGTTTATGAAGCCCCCGCCGGGGTTATCCTTCACAAAGCCCACCGGGCCCTGATGGATTTAACCCTGGAGAGAGATCTTTATCATTACCTGCAGCGAGTTTCCCTGAAATACGCCGAACTGGTTTATAACGCCCAGTGGTTTTCGCCCCTGCGGGAGAGCCTGGACGCCCTGATTGAGCGGGCGCAGGCCGACCTGGACGGCGAAGTAAGAATACGGCTTTATAAAGGGCAGGCCACTGTTCGTGGCCGGCGCAGTGATAAATCACTTTACGATTACGGCCTGGCCACCTACGACGAGGACGACGAGTTTGATCAGTCGCTTTCGGAAGGTTTTGTTGAGCTGTGGGGACTGCCGTTAAAAGTTGTCGGGGAGCAAAGACAGTGACGCTCTGGCAGGCAGACGAGGAAAAATCTCCCGCTGACCGGGTTCTTGATTTCACTTCCTCACTTGAACTTGACTACCGGCTGTATCCTTATGATATCCGGGCGTCGGTCGCCTGGGCCGAAGCCCTTGCCGCTGCCGGGGTTCTTTCCGAAAAACAGCTAAAATCAATTGTAAATACCCTCCGGGAAATCAAGGAGGAGCTTGATCGGGAGGAGCTGGAACTGGATCCCGGGCTGGAAGATATCCACATGAATATCGAGAAGGAGCTTACCGACCGGCTGCCCGAGGACGGGCCCCGGCTTCATTTTGGCCGTTCCCGTAACGACCAGGTTCTCGTGGATGTGAAGCTTTATCTGCGGGATGAAGTGCAACAAATTCAGGACGACCTGGCCGGACTTCTTAGTGTTCTGGTGGACCGGGCCGGGAAGCACACGGCAACCTATTTGCCCGGCTATACACATCTTCAGCCGGCGCAACCGATAAGCCTGGCCCATTATCTGCTCGCTTATTTTCAGAAATTCCGCCGGGATTTTAACCGGCTCCGGCAGTGTTATAAAGAGCTGGAGGTGTTGCCTCTGGGTAGTGGCGCCCTGGCCGGGTCCGGCGTGGAAATTGATCGCCAGACTCTGGCCGAGGAGCTTGATTTTTCCACAATCAGCCAAAATAGCCTGGACGCTGTTTCCGAGCGGGATTTTATGCTGGATATTATTCATGCCCTGACCCAGCTTTCTATACACGCTTCCCGGCTCTGTGAGGACTGGATTATCTGGTCCTCACCGGGGTTTGAATTCTGCAAATTTTCTGATGAGTTTACCACCGGTTCCAGTATAATGCCTCAAAAACAGAACCCTGATGTAGCTGAATTAATACGGGGCCAGACCGGCCGGTTAACCGGGGCGCTGCAGGGTTTGATAACGGTTCTTAAAGCCCAGCCGCTTGCCTATAACCGTGATCTTCAGGAAGATAAATTTCATACTTTTACAGCTGTAGATTGTGTTAAATCCTGGATGGATCTGCTGGTGGAGATGGTTAATACCGTTGAATTCAAACCTGCGAAGATGAAGCAGGCGTTTGAAAAAGGATATCCGGGGGCCACCGATCTTGCCGACTACCTGGTGGAGAGGGGGGTTGCTTTCCGTCAGGCCCACAATGACGTTCGGCTCCTTGTTGAACGGGCAAATGAGAAAGAAAAACGTCTCGAGGAACTCGAACTTTCCGATTTGAAAGAGGTCAATGAAACATTTGAGAAAGATGTTTTTGAATTGTTGAATCCTGAAAGTAGCACCGCCCGCCGAAATTTGCCCGGCGGAACCGGTTCCGTCTCGGTTAAACACCAGCTTAGCGAGGCCCAGAACTGGCTGGTGGACCACGGGTATCTGGGTTGATCGCCGCAGTAATTTTTTTTAATAAGTCAGGTGAAAGTGATGATTGATGGATACAGCCGCAAGAATGGTCAGCTTTACTGTGAAAACTTGCCGGTGGCAGAGCTGGCCGGAAGGTATGAAACCCCCCTTTATATCTACAGTCGTAACCATTATCTCCAGCAGGTAAAAAAACTGCAGGAGGCGCTGGCGGGGCTTGATTCCCTGGTCTGTTTTGCTGTTAAGGCCTGCAGCAATCTTTCAATTTTAAAAGACCTGGCGGAGGCTGGCTGCGGTTTTGATATTATCTCCGCCGGTGAACTGAAAAGAGTGCAAAAAGCCGGGGGGGACCCCGAAAAAGTGGTTTATGCCGGGGTGGGGAAAACTAAAGCCGAACAAAAAATGGCCCTGCGGGCGGGAATACGCCTGTTTAACGTCGAGTCCCGGGCTGAGCTTGAACAGTTAAACCGGCTTGCCGGCGAGCTGGGGAAGGTGGCCCGGATAGCTTTTCGGATCAATCCCGATATTGACGCTCCGACCCACGAGAAGATAACAACCGGAAAAAAAGAAACTAAGTTTGGGATTCCCGGGGGAAGGTTGAAAGAGTATGCTGATCAAGCAGCCGGGCTTGAAAATATAGAACTTACCGGATTGCATTTTCATATTGGTTCCCAGATTACTTCCCCGGCTCCTTTTGGACGGCTGGCTGAAAAAGCACGGGAGTCCGTCCGGTTTCTTCGTTTGGAAGGCCACCGGATAAGCTCTCTTAACCTGGGCGGAGGGTTGGGGATAACCTACCGGGAAGAGCCCGGGCTTGAGCCGGTCCGGTGGGCGGAGGCCGTTTTGCCCGAGATTGAGGACCTGGGGGTAAAAATAATAATCGAACCGGGCCGGTTTATCGTTGGTAACGCGGGTCTTCTGGTCACCAAAGTTCTTCACCTGAAGGAAGTTGAAGCCCGTAATTTTATTGTAATTGACAGCGGGATGAATACTCTCCTCCGGCCGGCTCTTTATGATGCGTATCATGAAATCAAACCTGTAATCAGCCGGAACGAAAATAAAATCCAGGCCGATGTGGTTGGCCCCGTCTGTGAAACAGGCGATATAATTGGTTCAAAACGGTTAATTGAAAGACCGGCAGAAGGCGACAGACTGGCGATCTTTGGCGCGGGAGCGTATGGTTTTTCAATGGCCTCCAATTACAACAGCTACCCCCGCCCGGCCGAGGTTCTGGTGGACGGCGCTGAGGAAACTTTAATCAGGACCCGGGAAGATTATGAAGACCTCTGGCGGCATGAGCGGTTCTAAAAGTTAGTGGTTCTCCAGGCGAAAGTTAAATGTTTTGTGTGAATTGATCTGTGTTAATATTATTAGTGTTTCCACTTAACAGTTTCTCTGCAGCCAGTGGTAAAATAGCTCGACAGGATAAAATTGAATTAAAGGAGTGAAAAAAATGCTTACCGGTTCGATGGTTGCTTTAATTACGCCCCTGAAAGATGATGAAATCGATGAAGAATCTCTCCGCCGGCTGGTTAATTACGAGGAAGAGAATGGAATTGACGTTCTTGTACCCTGCGGGACTACCGGGGAATCGGCTACCCTGAGCCATGAAGAACATAACCGGGTCATTGAAATAGTTGTTGATGAGGCTTCGCAGGCCCAAGTGATGGCCGGGACAGGTTCCAACAGCACCCACGAAGCAATAGCAATGTCCAAACATGCCCAGGAGGTTGGCTGCGATGCGCTGCTGGTAATCACGCCTTATTACAACAAACCACCCCAGCGGGGAATGGAAAACCATTACCGGCGGATTGCCGACGAGGTTGATACTGATATTATTCTTTACAATGTGCCCAGCCGGACGGGTATTAACCTTGAAGCGCAAACAGTTGCCCGGCTGGCCGGGCATCCCAATATAGTGGGGATTAAGGAAGCCTCGGGAGACCTGGGCCAGGTATCAGAAATTATTACTAACACTCCCGATGATTTTTCTGTTGTCAGTGGTGATGATTCACTTACCCTGCCGATACTGTCCGTGGGCGGGAACGGGGTGGTGTCGGTGATTGCCAACATAATCCCGGACCGGGTCAGCGAACTTGTCCACTCCTACCAGGCGGGGGATTACCGGCGTTCCCGTGAGATTCACCAGGAAATTTTTCCGCTGATGCAGGCCATGTTCTGGGAGACCAACCCCATTCCCGTCAAGGCTGCGGCAAGCAAACTCGGGCTTTGCCGGAATGAACTTCGTTCGCCAATGACCGAGCTAAAGGCCGAGCATGAGGACCGGCTGGAAAAATTAATGAAATCGAAAGGGCTTGAGATGTAATGGCTGAACCGGGAAAAATAGAAGCGGTAGTAGCCGGGGCGGCCGGCCGGATGGGGCGGATAATCTGCCGGTTGCTTGAGGAAAATGATAAATTTAATTTAGCGGGAGGGCTTGAAAAACCGGGAAGTAAGTGGGCGGGATTAACCGTCGGGGAGGTAATTGAAGGTCTGAATTCATCGGAAGAGATTTATGAAGATCCCGGTCGGGCTTTTGAAAAAGCGGATCTATTGATTGATTTTACCCGCCCGGAGGCTACCGTTGAATTTTTAAAACAGGCTCAAAAAGCAGGTGTGGCCGCCGTGACCGGGACCACCGGCTTGAATTCCGGCCAGGAAGAGATTGTCCGGTCGGTTTCGGCTGAAATACCGGTCGTTAAAGCTGCTAACATGAGCATGGGAATCAATCTGCTTTTAAACCTTGTTAAAACAACCACCGGCTGTCTTGGCGAGGGGTTCGATGCTGAGATAATGGAGATGCACCACCGGTTCAAAGAGGATGCTCCCAGCGGGACGGCCCGCATGCTTGGGGAAGCGGTGGCCGGCGAGCGCGGTCAGGATTTTGACGAAGTTAAAAAGACGGGCCGGGAAGGGTTTGTGGGCGAGCGAACCGGAGAAGAGATAGGAGTTTCAGCACTGCGGGGAGGAGACGTGGTTGGCGAACATACGGTAATTTTTGCCGGGGCGGGGGAGAGGATAGAGCTGACCCACCGGGCTTCCAGCCGCCGCACTTTTGCCGCCGGCGCCCTGCGGGCGGCGGAGTTTATAGTTCAAAAAGAGAAGGGTCTATACGATATGCGGGATGT
>CAZKRS010000031.1:0-12008 GCA_964555265.1 uncultured bacterium
TCAACAAACTAATCGTTTTGTCTACCGTTTTTTTACGGATTTTTTCTCTTTCCTGTTTTTTCTGCTCACGAGCCTGTTCTACAAGAGGAAATCCCATTTAGTTGTCCCTCTGAAGCCTGGTTTATTACTCTTCCAGTAAGTAATAATAAATCCTAATATCTTTCTATAGCATAACAGATTACAAAACATGAGTCAAAATTTGGGGTTTAAAACGCGGGGAGACACGGATAGGAATTGGATTAAGTTCTAAACCTCTCAGTCTCTTGTTATTAAGGCATTTGGCAAAACTATCCCGCTAACAGGGGAACAAGTTGAACCAGAACTCCGGCCGCAAGAGCGGAACCAATCACTCCCGAGACATTAGCTCCCATGGCTACCATAAGCAGATAATTGGAGGAGTTAGCTTCCTGGCCCACCTTCTGGACCACGCGAGCGGCCATGGGAACCGCACTGACGCCGGCCGCACCCACTATGGGGTTTACCCTGCCTCCGCTGATAAAATACATTATTTTCCCGAAAATGACGCCGCAGGCGGTGGCAAAAACAAAAGCAAGTACCCCCAGCAGCAGGATTCCCAGCGTCTCCAGACGCCAGAACTGTTCAGCCGGAAGGGAAGCTCCTATGGCCAGGCCAAGAAACAGCGTGACGGCATTCAATATACTCTCCTGGGCCGCCTGGTTTAATCTCTCCACCACCCCGCAAACCCGCAGGAAATTACCCAGCATCAGCATCCCGATCAGCGGCGCTGCCGAAGGAATAATAAGAAGAGTTATTATCAGGGCAACAACCGGAAAAAGTATCTCCACCGTCTTGCTGACCTCAGCTTCCTCCTGCATGGATACAGACCGCTCTTTCTTGCTGGTCAATAATTTGATCACGGGCGGCTGAATGATGGGAACCATCGCCATATATGAATAAGCAGCTATCGCTATCGGTCCGATTAACTCCGCAGCCAGCCTGTTAGCGGCAAATATAGCCGTCGGTCCGTCCGCTCCTCCGATTATTCCAATAGCCGCGGCCGCCGGAAGATCAAACCCTATATAGATTGCGCCAAGAAGAGTAATAAATATTCCCACCTGGGCGGCCATCGCCAGGATCATCATCGAAGGTTTGGCAAGCAGGGGTTTAAAACTTGTCAGCGCCCCGACACCAAGAAAAATAAGGGGAGGTAAAATTTCATAATCAATTCCAAACTTGAAAAATTCAAGCAATCCTTCCGGTCCCAGGAGCTCGGTCCCCGGCATGTTGGCAAGTATGGCCCCAAAACCAATCGGGACAAGCAGCAGCGGTTCATACTTTTTCTTCACACCAAGATAAATTAATATCAGCCCGATACCCACCATCCCCGCCTGGCCAGCCTCAAGCTGCAAAAAACCGGTCAATTCCGTAAGTTCACTTAAAAGTTCCCAGAAAATATTTATTCCTCCTCTATGATTACCAGCCGGTCGCCCTCTTCAATACTGTCCCCTTCGCTAACCAGGATCTCTGTTATTTTCCCATCGGCTCCCGCCGGAAGTTCGGTCTCCAGCTTCATCGATTCCATCTTCAAGAGCAGGTCCTCCGAGCTGACCATGTCACCGGGGGATACATAAATCTCCAGCACCTTCCCGGCGATCGGAGCCAGCAGTTCACCGCTACCCCCGGATGCCGGTCGGGATTTGTCTTTGCGCTTTTTGCGGGGGGAGGAGGTCAGTCCGCTGCTTGTATCACCGGTTATCCCCTCTCCTCCTTCAAGATCAACCGGCCGCACTTTCCAGGTCCGCTGACCTATCCGGGCTTCATACCCCTCTCCCGTCCAGGTTACTTCAACATTTACAATTTCGCCTTCTCTTTCAAACTGGTAATGACTCATTGTCAACTCCTGCTTATCTGGTGATTTTTTATCTCCTGCTGAACCGTTAACAGGTCGCCTCTCAGCCGTTTTCCGTGTATTTTTTGCTGGCCGATTCCTCAAGTTTGCTGCCCAGCGTCATTTTACGCCGGTGGTGTTCGACGGCAATAACCGCCATTATCTCGTCCGGAGGCGCAGAAGCTAAAAGCTCCTCGGTATCTTCCGGTTCGGGCTTCTCCGCCTCGTTTTGCCTCTCCTCTTCAGTTTTAAAAAAATATTTAAGCAGTTGTACGGAAAGCATAAGCAACCCCAGCGCTCCGGCGACAACTCCCACCCCGAGCAACGAAAGCCATAATCCAAGGATAAAATCAGAACTCATCATCGACTCCTATAGCGGTATGTTCCCGTGTTTTTTGTCCGGCCGGTCTTCGTGCTTGGAAATTATCATCTCCAGGGTTTCTACCAGTGATTTACGAGTTTCCGACGGGTTTATGATTGTATCGACCAGTCCGGCTTCGGCGGCTTTATACGGTTTGGCAAACTGTTGCCTGAACTCATCAATTTTTTCCTGCCGGACGGCCTCGGGGTCATCGGCCTCTTTTATCTCCTTGCTGTGGATAATATTGACAGCTCCCCGGGCCCCCATGACGGCAATCTCCGCCGTCGGATAGGCCAGCACCGAGTCATACCCCATATCCCGGCTGCACATGGCCACAAAAGCGCCTCCATATGATTTGCGGACAATTAAACTAATCTTGGGCACTGTAGCTTCCGAGTAGGCATAGAGCATCTTGGCTCCATGACGAATAACCCCCCCGTGTTCCTGGTCCACTCCCGGCAGAAACCCGGGGACGTCCACAAAATTTATAATCGGCAGGTTAAAAGTGTCGCAGAGGCGAATAAACCGGGCAATTTTGTCGGCGCTGTCAATATCAAGACAGCCGGCCAGCGTCTTGGGCTGGTTGCCAATAATGCCGACCGGGTAGCCGCCCAGACGACCAAATCCCACCACGGCATTCGAAGCAAATTTTTCTTTGAACTCCATAAACTTCTTCCCGTCCAGGGCTGGTTTTATTACGTCCCGCATGTCAAAAGCTTTCTTCGGTTCCGTGGGCAACACCTCTTTTATCTTCTCCGTCTGCCGATCCACGGGATCTTCAACCTTCTCAAATGGCGGCGGTTCCTTGAAACTGTCGGGTAAAAATCGCAGGAGCCGTTTAACCTCGTCCAGGCATTCCCGGTCGTCATCAAAATATTGATCGGCCGTCCCCGTAACCTGAGCGTGTGTTTCGGCTCCCCCAAGTTCCTCGACCGAAACCTCCTCGCCAGTGACCTCTTTTATAACTTTCGGCCCGGTCAAAAACATGTTGCTCGTCTCATCAACCATGAAAATAAAATCGGTTATTGCCGGCGAGTAAACCGCCCCCCCGGCGCAGGGTCCCATTATACAGGTGATCTGGGGAATAACTCCGGAAGCCAGCGTGTTTCTTTTAAAGATCTTCCCATATCCGTTTAAAGACCTGATCCCCTCCTGGATACGGGCCCCTCCCGAATCGTTAATCTGGATGAACGGCACCCGGTTCTCGTATGCTTTATCCATGGCGGCCACTATCTTCTCGGCGTGCATTTCACCAAGCGAACCACCCATGACGGTAAAATCCTGGGCCATAAGATAAACCTGCCGGCCGTCTATTTTTGCCGCACCGGTAACCACTCCGTCACCCGCCGGTCTTTTTTCTTCCATCCCAAAATCCGTGCAGCGATGGCGGGTAAAAGGATTCATCTCCCGGAATGACCCCTCGTCCACCAGGTAATCAATCCGTTCCCGGGCCGTCATCTTCCCCTTCTGATGCTGTTTTTCAATCCGTTCTTCACCCCCGCCCTCCCGGGATTTGGCCCAGTAATTTTTTAATTCCTCGTTTAAATCTTCCATTGATTCATCCATTTATAATCAGCAACCCCGTTAAAACAGTTTGTAAGTTCAAAGTGAAAAAGTTTAAAGTTTTAACCCTCACCCGCAAATATTCCTAAGTCGGGTCGACGTAAAACAATACGTCGCCTTTGCTTACCGACTCACCGTCGTCCTTACATACTTCCTGGACGGTTCCTTCCGTCTCCGCCTCGATCTCATTCATCAATTTCATGGCTTCAATTATACAGACGGTGGTATCGTAACTGACTCGATCACCAACTTCCACAAACGGGTCGGCTTCCGGAGCCGGTGCCTCGTAGAAAGTACCAACCATCGGAGATTCAATAGCTACCCAGTCAGGATCCGGCGCTCCTTCGGAGGTGGGAAGTTTTCCCTTCGTCGAACTTTTTTTCTTCGCCTGGGCTTCCCCGGCGGGGGCCGCCGGGGCGGCGGGTCCGGTTTCACTCAATTTTATTTCAAAATCTTCAGTTTCCCATTCCAGCTCACTTAACTTCCCTTCCCTCATAAGCTGTCCAACAGAATGTAAAGTTTGCCATGGAATCATGAACTGATCATACCTTTCAATGGAATTTTTTCAGCATATTCGGGCCTTTTAATTAAATTCTGATCAATTAAATAACGGTACAAACGCTGCTTGAGGTCCGTTAATCCTTTTTCTTCTTCAGCAGAAATAAAAAAAGCATCCGGATATTTTTTCTGGTATCTTTCCACGACAGCGCTATCTACTTTATCAATTTTGTTAAAAACTCGAAAGCAGGGTATCTCCTCCAGCCCCAGTTCTTTCAGTAAAGTACCTACCGTTTTTATTTTCTCTTTCAGGCGAACACTGCTTATATCAACTACGTGCAGCAAACAATCCGACCGGCCAACCTCCTCCAGGGTCGCCTTGAAAGCCTCTTTGAGCTTGTCGGGCATCCGCTGGATAAAACCCACAGTATCGGTTAATAAAAAATAACGGTCCCCCTCCAGGTGAACCCTCCGGGTCTTTGTATCCAGTGTTGCAAAAAGCATATCTTCTTTGCGGGCCTCGGCGTTGGAAAGTGCGTTAAGCAGCGATGTTTTTCCACTGTTTGTATAACCTACCAGGCTGAGCTCGGGAATTCCCCGCCGGTTTTTCCGTTGAGACTTCCGCTGCTGACGAACCTCTTTTAATTTATCCTCCAGCTGATTAATACGCCGGCGCAGATCCCTCTCCTTCACGGTCATCTTTGTCTCACCGGGCCCCCTGGTTCCAATGCCGGCTCCGGGATTGGTAAGTGCCTCCCCCCAACCCCGTTTACGAGGCAGGTTATGCTGAAGCTGGGCCAGCTCGACCTGTAGTTTAGAATCCTTAGTCTGGGCCCGCTGGGCAAAAATATCAAGAATTAGATCAGTTCGATCCAGGACCTTCACCGGCAATTCTTTGCGCAGGGTGTTGTGCTGGGCCGGTTTTAAATTTTCGTTGAACAGAACCATGTCATAATCCCGGGCCATCCGGGCGATCTCTTTTACTTTACCGCTGCCAATCATCGTCGCCGGATCCGGTTTTGAGCGCTTCTGAATTTCAATTTTCTCCAGCCGGGCCCCGGCTGTCGCCGCCAGGTGCCCCAGCTCCCGCAGTTCCTCTTCCAGTGCCCGGCCCGTGGTCCGCCAGCCGTCAATGGCAACTCCCAGTGCCCTCTCAACCCTACCGTTATCAGAATAATTTTCGCTCAATTTTATCAATCAGCTCCTTCTTATCTTCCTCGGGATGATACCACTCTTCCACCGGAAATTTCTTGAACCAGTTCATCTGTTTCCGTGCAAATTCAACCGTGTTATTAATAATTTTATCAACCATTTCCCGCCGGTCCACAGTTCCTTCTATATATTCAACAACTTCTTTGAACCCGATAGCCTGACTGACAGTTTTAGAAAGACTGTATTTTTCCCTTAACCTCTTCACTTCCTCTATTAATCCCCGCTCAACCATTCTCTTCACCCGGCTGCCAATTCGTCGTTTCAACTCCGCAGTGGGCCGCTTAAGGCCAACAACCAAAGGATCAATCTCCTTTCTTATTTCTTTCTCCCCGCTTGTTAATTCCGTTTTTGTTCTTCCGGTTTCATAATAAATCTCCAGGGCCCGGATAACCCGCCGCAAATCATTGGGATGTATCTTCTCCCCGGCCCGGGGATCCACTTTTTTTAACCGGTCGTGAAGATAATCGTCCCCCTTTCGCTCACTCAGACTCCGGAGCCGGCGGCGATAATCCCGGTTGGCCGCCGGCATTTTATCCAAACCGTATAAAAAGGCGTTTATATACAGTCCCGTCCCCCCCAGGACAAGAGGAACCAATTTTCTGGATTTACTCCTCTCCAACACACCGTCAGCACGGGTAAGAAAATCGGCGACACTGTAATTTTCTTCCGGACTCAGTTCGTTTATACCGGTATGAGGAAAGAGAGCCAGTTCCTTCCGGGAAGGAGTTGCCGTTCCAATCTCAAACTCCCTGTAAACCTGCATGGAATCGGCTGAAATAATATGAAACGGAAATTCGGCCAAATTTTCATATACAAAAGAAGATTTACCGGTGGCAGTCGCACCGATTAGGACTATACAGCGTCTATTTTCCAATTCCTGTTCCATTCACTCCTGACCTGGCTTTATCGTTTACCGGTTTGAAAATTATCCGGGCTATACATAAATGTCAACGTTTTCTCCCAACCCCAACCCGGTGGAACCGGCCAGCAATTGGGCACTACGTTCAATATTCTCCAGCCGGCGGCGTAGAGTGGCCGCATTATTCCCTGAAGAACGCAGCCGGACCCGGTTGCCGGTCGGAATGTTGCTAACCGCTACACTGGCCACTCTCACCGTCAATACCCCCCTGCTGACCGGAGAATTAATTCCACATTTTTACATACTTTATTATTAAAACAAATGTTGTGGTTCTTATATTCCGTAATACCGGTTTTTTCAGGTTTCAGCGTCCGTTGCCTCGATTATCCACCGGCTGGCCCCATTAAAATCCGCAGCTATGTAATCCGGTTTATATTCCGTATCCTCATCCACCCTCGTCGCTTTTCCGGTTTCCACCAGGATAGCCCGGCAGCCGGCTCTCTTACCACACTCCACATCCGATAGTTTATCACCAACCATCCAGGAAACCGGAAGATCCAGTTTATGCTCCCGGGCCCCCTCCTTCAGCATCCCGGGGGCCGGTTTTCGGCGGTGAAGGTTGTGACGATATTTTTTTTGGTCGGCTTCCGGATGGGCGGGACAGTAATATAAACCCGTCAGGTTAATCCCCTCCCGGGCAAGATCGGCTTTAAAACGGCTGTTTACCGCTTGAACGGTTTCCTCGTCAAAATAACCGCGAGCCACTCCCGACTGATTGGTAACCACAATTAGGCTGAAACCGGCTTCCTCCAGTTCTTTTAACGCCCCAAAAACACCGGGAAACCACTCTATATTATCCGGATCGGCCAGGTATTCTTTATCCCTGATCAATGTTCCATCCCGATCTATAAATACGGCCCGGCGCACCATTAATCGTTTAGGGCGGGATTGAGCTCAGGGGTATTATAGGTCTTGCACTGGCGATAAATACGAAACCGCAACTGACCGCTGTTAAACCCGCTTATAACCCGGTCAAATGCCTGGGCAAGATCCCAGCGTTGTCTGTCCAAAAGTTGGAGGATATCCTTCTTCTCTTTCAACCGGTAATGATATATCTTAAGGGAAAGAATAGAGAGCCTGTCCATCATTAAACCGGGGGGTTCGCTGTGGAGCGGAATTTCTTCGTCGTCCGGATCAACTCCCGTGGCCGTCAGGACCCACTCATCTATATTCTCCATCTGGTTGTTTCTCTGCTGATTCACAGCATCAATCCCCCGCTTGATCTCCACAATTTTTTGCGCACTTATATCGTCACGCCGGGCCTCGTCTTCCAGGTGCCAGATGGTATGATTGGCAAAATGAAGTTTCTGTAGTTCTCCTGAAAAATTATCTTCCCATTCTCTATCAAGTTGATACTTTCGAGCAAGCGGATAAAGCTCTTCGGCCTGTCCTTCCAGCCACTTACCTTCCTGCGCTCGCCAGTGTTCAAGAAAGTCTAAAACTTCCCCCCGGGCGGTATCCGGATCAGAATTATTCCACTCTTCACTCCAGCCGTCTAACCACCCCAGGATTTTTACACTTTTAGGTATTCCCACTGGAAATCACTCCGTCATAATTTGATATAAATTTAGCCGATCCTGGATTGCACAATTTTATCACAGATACTCGCCGTATTTCATAATTTTTCCGACAGTCAGGTTTAACTGGAATTTTCACCCATAATTTTTTACCATTCATACTCTACAACAAGTAACAAACAACCAGCAACCAGGAACCAGAAACAAGGAACCAGGAACTGAATTTAACACATTGGAGGATAAAAAAATGTATGTTGTAACCGGAGCAGCAGGTTTCATCGGCAGCGCTTTAATCTGGGAGTTAAACCGGCGGGGATATGACCAGATACTTGCCGTTGATCATTTCGAAATGGGAGAAAAATGGCAGAATCTACGTAACCTGGAAATATTTGACTACATGGACAAACAAATATTCCTTGAAAAAATCCGCTGCAAAGAACTTGCCGGGCGTCCCGAAGTTATCTTTCATCTCGGCGCCTGCAGCGCAACCACCGAAACAGACATGGGTTACCTGATGGAAAATAACTACAACTATACCCTCCAGCTCGCTCGCTATGCCCTGGAAAATAACAGCCGGTTCATCTACGCCTCCAGCGCCGCCACCTACGGCGACGGCTCGCACGGCTACGCGGACGATCATAAAACGCTGCAAAAACTTCAACCGTTGAACAAATACGCCTACTCGAAATATCTGTTCGATCTGCACGCCTATAAGCAAGGCTGGCTCGATCAACTGGTAGGACTGAAATATTTTAACGTCTACGGCCCCAACGAATACCACAAAGGCAATATGCGCTCGGTCGTCCACAAGAGTTTCCAGCAGGCCCTCACAGACGGTGAAATTCGGCTCTTCAAGTCCCACCGCTCCGACTTCGAGGACGGGGGGCAAAAACGTGATTTTCTCTACGTTAAAGATGCCGTGAAAATGACGCTGTTCTTCCTCGACAATCCCGGGCTGAACGGTATTTATAATATAGGTCGGGGTAAAGCCCGGACTTTTGCCGATCTTGGCGCAACCGTCCTTGAAACTGTAAAAAACTCGGAGGTGGCCGAAACCACCGGGAAAGAAGAAATCAATTACATTGATATGCCCGCGGAGCTCCGGGACCGCTACCAGTATTACACTGAAGCAGACATCTCCAAGCTGCGAGAGGCCGGCTACAGAGATGAACTTTATCACCTGGAGGAAGGAATACAGGACTACCTGGAAAACTATCTGCTGACTGAAGATCCATATCTGAATCCCCATTAATTTTTTATGACAAAATACTACACCCATACCAACCCGGGGTTGCTGGCCGAGTGGACAGCCGGCGCGCAGCAACCGTTTGTCTGCATAGTTCCCACCCGCAGCGAGGCCGAAACTCTCCAGGTCAACCTTGAAGCTCTGCATGGGGAAACAACCGCTCTTTTACCCGGTTGGGATATAACCCCCGCCAATGTTTCGATCCCCGGGGATAACCTCCAGCATCGACGCCTGCAGGCGCTTAATTGTTTCCAGAAAGGTAATCTCCGGGGACTGGTAATGCCGGCAAACGCTGTCGGTATTCCCGTTCTTGACCCCGGCGCCCTACCCTCTCTACACCTTGATACCGGTCAAAATATTCCGCCAAAACAGGCTGTCAAAAACCTGGAGGACCTTGGCTATTCCCGCCAGCCGCTGGTTCAGGAGGGGGGAGATTACGCCCTGCGCGGTGATTTGCTTGATTTTTATCCCGAAGATCATCAATTTCCTCTGCGGATCAGTTTTTTTGACCGGGAGGTTGAATCTATCGAATATTTCCACCCCAGTACCCAGATGAAGGCGGATGAAAAACCGGACCTTCCCCTGGTATTATCACTGCGCTCCGAGTTTGCTCTCTCCCCGACTCTCAGGGAACAATTGAAAGATAATCTGCTCCGGGAAAATTTCCACGACCAGGCCAGTATACTTGAATACAGCCGCCAGCCCGATAAAATAGCCGGCTGGTTTGGCCTATGGCCCCGACCTCTCTTAAACCCGGAAGATCTGCTGGAAAACCCCCGCATTGCCATCTACAGGCCGGGCAGGTGCCTGGAGGAAATAGAACAGTGGGAAGAAGAACTGGAAGAGATTGACAAAAAAGATCCCCGGCAGCTTACCTTCCGTTCAATACGCAAAATCCTGAAAAGTTTTAACAAAAAAAATTCCCCCCGTTATTTTTTCAACCTCTACCAGCAGACGGAACTCACCCCGCCGGGCAAGAAGAAAAAATACGGAGAAGCAATTAATCTCAGCCCCTCTGCCTCCCTGGAACCGCGCCCGATTGATGATTTTATTGCTATTATCAGCCGCCTCACTGCAGACTGCCGGCTGATCCGAGTTCACCTGAGCGAAGAGTCTTTCCGAAACCGGCTTGAAGAGTTGCTGGAAGAAAAACTGGGCTCGGCTCACAAAATTAACAACTGCCGGCTGGAACTGATTGCCTCTTCCTGGCGAGGTTCCTACCGGATTGGAGAAGAGGCCCGGGTAAGTCTTGATGATTTTTTCAACCGGACAATAAGCCGTGGCAAAATAGGCGGGCTGAGCGGGAAAACTGAATATTTGGCCTCCTTTGAGGAATTGAACCCCGGCGACCTGGTGGTCCATGAAGATTTTGGGATTGGCCGCTTCAAAGGGTTGAAACGGGTGGAGACGGAAAAACAGACCCGGGACTGCCTTATGGTGGAATACGAGGGCGAGGACCGGCTTTACCTCCCCCCCGACCAGGCGGCCCGGATCCAGAAATATTTGGCCGATTCCGGTTTTACGCCCTCCCTATCTTCCCTGGATTCAGGCCGCTGGGACCGGGTGAAAAACAGGGTCAAGGAGGAAGTTAACGAACTGGCCGAAGAGTTGCTTGAACTGTACATGGACCGGGAAGAAAGCGAAACTAAGCCCTACCCCGCCGACACCCTCGCCCAGACCCAGTTTGAAGCCAGTTTCCCCTACCGGGAGACCCCCGACCAGCAACAGAGCATAAGAGAGGTTAAAAAAGATCTTGAAAAACCGACTCCCATGGACCGGCTGATCTGCGGCGACTCGGGCTACGGTAAAACCGAGGTTGCCCTCCGGGCCGCTTTTAAGGTTGCCGCCAGCAACCGCCAGGTGGCCATGCTTGTTCCTACCACCGTCCTTGCCCGCCAGCATTATGAAACTTTTAGCAACCGCTTTTCTTTCTTCGAACCCCGGGTGGAAATGCTCAGCCGGTTCCAGTCTCCAAGTCGGGAAAAAGAAATTATAAAAGGGCTTAAAGAAGGAACGGTCGACATAGTTATTGGCACCCACCGGCTCCTCTCGGATGATATAGAATTTAATAACCTGGGGCTGCTGATTATTGATGAAGAACAGCGCTTCGGCGTCAAACAGAAGGAAACTTTAAAATTTTATCGTAAAAACGTGGACGTTCTCACCCTCACTGCCACGCCCATTCCCCGGACCCTTTATATGTCCCTGTCGGGGCTGCAGGATATAAGTGTTATAAACACTCCACCTGAAGATCGGGTGCCAATTAAAATGATAGTGGGGCCGTTTGACCGCCAGCGGGCAAACCGGGCTCTCAAGCAGGAATTGGCCCGGGGAGGGCAGGTTTTCTGGCTCTACAACCGGGTGAAAGATATCAACCGCCGGGCTAATTACGTCCGCTCGCTGCTCCCCCGGGCCCGGGTGGGGATTGCCCACGGCCAGCTGCCCAAGAGTGAACTTAGAGAAACAATGAATAAATTTTACAGCGGAGAAATCGATATCCTCGTCTGCTCAACAATTATCGAAGCCGGCCTGGACTGTCCGAATGTAAACACCATGATTATCCAGCAGGCACATAAATTCGGGCTGGCCCAGCTCTACCAGCTCCGGGGACGGATCGGTCGCAGCCATGAACAGGCTTACGCCTACCTTTTCTACCCCCCCAAAACCAGTTTGACTGCGGATGCCGAGGCGCGCCTGGAAACAATAAAACAGTGCTCCGAGATGGGTTCTGGTTTCCAGCTGGCAATGCGGGACCTGGAAATCCGCGGCGCCGGCAACCTGCTGGGGAAGGATCAGCACGGAAATATCCGGGCGGTCGGTTTCCCCTTCTACTGCCGGCTGCT
>CAZKRS010000032.1:0-11964 GCA_964555265.1 uncultured bacterium
GGCATATAGCTGGGCCAGGGTGGGGTATGAATACTTAAAGGTTGTGTTAAATCGTAGATTTTATCCATGGGTAATTCCTCCTGTAGAAATTAAGTTAGTTTTAACCGTATTTTTCTGCAAAACGTTCCAGGGCCTGTTCGAAGACTTCGATTGGTGCTTCAACCAGTCCGGCGCCAATCTGCCCCACGCCGGGATCCTTGTGAGCGATGCCGGTGTTGATCTTGGGGGTGATATTCAGTTCACAGATTTTCAAAAGATCAATCCCCTGGGGTGAACCGCGAAAATCAAGGGTTGGGATCTGGAAAGTTTCCGATTCAGTCTCAGTAATTTCATACATCTGGCGGGTAAAATTGAAAGCGTCGTCAACCGACCCACCAACAAATTTAACAATAGCCGGGGCGGCCGCCATTGAGAACCCGCCCAGGCCGCAGGTTTCGGTAATCGTGCTATCGCCGATATCCGGGCAGCAATCCTCCTGGGTGTAGCCGGAGAAGAGCAGCCCGTCGACAACCGGAGCCTCGACTGCGAACCATTCCCCGGGCAGCCCGGCGACCCTGATTCCCATCTCGGTTCCGTTCCGGGCGATTGCGGTCAGGATCGAGCAGCCCTCGATTCCTTCCGTCGGTTGAACCATAGATTTACAGGCGGGCATACTCAAATTCAAGAAGAAATGGTCGTTGGAGTCGATGAACTCCAGGACTTCTTTTTTCTGCTCGGTGGAAAAACCGGTATCAAGAAGAGCGGGGGCTATTTTTCGATAAAACAGGGAAGTGGCCCCCCGGTTCCGGTTGTGGACCTCGTCGCCCATCTGCAGTGCTTCCGAGATAAGATTCTTGAGGTTGATGTCGCCGGTAATTTCCAGGACTTCTTTCATCACCGGGGCCAGTTCTTCCTCCATCCATTTAAGATGGTCAATAACTTCGGGAGCGTAGGCGCCGTAGCGAAGAACCTTACCCAGGCCTTCGTTGAAAGTGCAGTAAGCAGTGTTGCCCCGGTCTTTATTTTTAACAATCCAGACCGGCATGCTGGCCGAAGCGATCCCGGCCATCGGGCCGACGCCGTCGTGTTCATGCCAGGGGTCAAACTCAATCTCGCCGGAAGCGGCCAGCTTGCGTGCTTCCTCCTCGTCATCAGCCAGGCCCTCATAAATAAGGGCTCCCATGACGGCGCCCCGTGTGGGACCGCTCATATTTTCCCATTCAACAGGGGGCCCGGCGTGCAGGATTAGTTTATCATGCATACCGGGTACTTCTTCACGGGCCACGCCCACATCTATTAACTCGGGCTGGCCGGCCTGGATAATTTCCAGGGCTTTTTTATTTGCTGCTTCGATATCAACGTTCATAATATATTCCTCCCGTGAAAATTTTGAAAGTATTCAAAGAAATTAAGTTAAAGAGGTTTAACCCAAAAACCCAGACCCTATTGTTCCAAATTTCCACCTCATTTTTTCAGTTGATTAAGCAAGTTTTGGACTTTTTTATTTCCACCGGCCGGTGGTTTCCAGTCGACGTGAACAACGGGGACTTCCTGTTCGTCCAACTCTTCAGCAAATCCGGACAGGCCGATGTTAATGACTTTAAGTTCGCCGTCAAAAAGTTGTTTTACTTTATCCATGATTATTAACCATCCTTTTTTAGACATTGCCGGGCAAATCTTATCATTGATACGTTAGAAGGGAAAACAGAAACACCGGCTTGTTCGAGTTTGTTTTTCTGTTCACTGTAATTCTGGGGATCATCCGCCGTCCCGCAGAGAGTGGCAAGCACAAGCGGGTGGTGAGTTGAACTATTTTGTCCTTCATTTATTGCTTCCACCAGCGCTCCCGCCATATCGGGATGAGAACCGTGGCCGAGAACCACGTCAAGCATAATTATGCCGGTTTGTTCGTCCTTGAACTCCTGGACAATCCTTTCCTGGCGCAGGGTGGGGTCGATCATCGGATGAGCACGGCCCCGGGTGAATTCATCCTCGCCAAGGTCGATAATGGTATGTTTCTGACTTACATACAGATCTTCAAGCTCCCGACAGCCTTCAACAGGGGTGTTGGAATAAATTTCTTCCAAAGTATCGGCCAGCAACAGCTGGGCTTCGTCACAGAGAGTACCGCCGGAATATAGACCCCGGATATACTGACCGTCAAATCTTGAAGCGGCTTCTTCTATTTCTCCGGCGGTCATTAGTGGTTGCAGCTTTTTATCGCCGGCCAGTTCACAGGTTTTTATTGCGGCTTCTTCCAGGTTGGAAGCAGCCGTGAAACCTTCTTTTTTAATTTCTTCCGGATCGGCACCGATGAAGAAGATAACGGTTGGTTTATCGAGCGATTTTAAATCATCAAGCAGATTGTCAAGTATGGATTCGGCGGGTGGTTTAGAGATCAGAAGTATGACCTGGGTATCATCGTCCTCATCAAGAGCCCGGGCGGAAAGCAGGGTCATCCGACCTTTTATTTTCTCGGATAAATCCCGGCCTCCAACGCCAATACCCTGTGAAATACCGTAACCCAGGCGGTGGATTATGCTGGTAACTTCCTGCAGCCCTGTTCCGGAGGCGGCTACAACGCCAATGTTTCCCCGGCGGACCACGTTAGCAAAAGCCAGGGGTTTATTATTAATAATAGCCGTTCCGCAATCGGGCCCCATCATAAGAAGTCCTTTATCCACGGCTTTTTCTTTCAACTGCAGCTCTTCGTCCAGGGAGACGTTATCTGAAAAGAGCATTACATGCCGGTCGTTATCAAGCGCTTCATCCGCTTCACTGGCGGCATATTCCCCGGGAACAGAGATAAGGACCATGTTGGCGTCGGGGATCATTTCGGCGGCGGAAGACTGGGTGGGAGGGGTATATTCGCTTTGGGTGCTGCCGGTTGATTTTTTTTCAGTCAGTAGTTCTTGTGCTTTTTCAAGTGCAGATTGGGCTGTTTGCTTGTCTTTGGCTTTGACGCAAAAAATCAAATCATGGGGAGTAAGTTCGTCAAACTCTTCCCGGTAAAGATCCAGCCGTTTCAGGCTGTCAATATTGTAATCGGTTCCCATCCCGACAATTGCTTCTTCGACCCCCTTTATTTTTTCAAGGTCACTGGAAGTAAGCATAAGAGTTACTGAATCGTAGTAAGTATCTTTTTTTATCCTGTGAGCCGTTGCCATCTGTTCAGTCTCCTTACATGTAAGCGTTTAATTAGTGCTAAGTTACAATTTTCGATCAAAAGTAGTTGCAGTAGAACCTGTTATGTCGGCCCTGCAGGCCTTAAAATTTATAATACATCTGTAACCCAGGGTTTACACCCTGGGCTGTTTTTATGCCGGCCTTTCAGGCCTTAAACCTTTTCATCCATAAATTCGGGGCCTACGCCCCGGGCTAAAATATGCTGACCTGTTGGGTCTTAAATTTAACACCTCTGGATTCCGGGTCGGGAGTTTTGGAACGTTATACGTTCCCGGAATAATGATCAAAGTGCGGTCACATTTTTGACTGTGACCGGGTATTAGTTCTTAATCAGAGTTATAAGCCGGGATCAAATGAAGTCTCCCGAAAGATAAAAATATATTCCCCGGCAGATATCCGTGCCGGAGCTGTGGCCAAATTTCAACCGGCGCAAAGTTGAGGTGGCGTCAATTTTTCCGCCGAGCAGCCGGGCAACAAATTTTTCCCAGCCGAGACTAAAAACGCCCCGGTCGGCAAACTTAAGCTGCCACCAGCTTGCCAGGGTTGTTTTCTTTTTCAGTTTTTCCAGCAGATTATCCGTAATCAATATTTTATTATTTGCCAGTTTTCTGTCGACCAGCAGCATACCGGCGACAAAATCATCAAACGCGGGGGTTAACCCCGGTCCGTCGCCAAAAAAATCGAATAATTTCTCCGTGTTCAGGTTTTCTTTTTCAAACTCGCTAAAAGCAGCCTGATATTCTTCAGCGGGGAACCCTGTTTCTGTCCCGAAAACTCCGATGTAATTTTTTAATTTCTGCAGATTATTGTTAATGACATCTTTTCGAATAGTGTAGTTGTTATTCACGGTTTTAATGCCGGGTATTAAAACAAATTTCCTCCCGGCCAGGTATAAGCTGTTATTTTCCAGTTTTGCCTTCGCCCCCCGGGAAATCTTTACCAAAAGATTGTCTTCAATTAATACGCCCAGGGGATGCAGCGCCTGATTTCTGCAGTTAAAATTTAGCAGGCAGTTGCCCAGCCGGACGTCGAAAGAGTTATTAAAAACGGAACTAACCTTCCCCCGGGTTTCATCAATTTGATCCAACCAGTGATCTTCTCGAACGGGAAGGTTTTGAACGTTAATTTTTACTAAACCATCGAATACCGTTCTTTATGTTTTTCTTTATCAGAATTCTGGGGCAGAGCCCACCAGACGTCTTCTTCCCGGATGGGCATGTGGGTCAGATCTGCTCCGGACGCTCTATAGATTGCATTTCCTATTGCCCCGCAAAGAGCGATCATCGGGTGTTCCCCGACGCCCCGGGCTCCGTAGGGACCGTCAATCTGGGGCACTTCCACTGCAATTCCTTCCACTTTTTCGGGAACATCCAGGGAAGTGGGAATTTTATTATCGGTAAAAGAGGGATTAAGCAGGTGACCCTCGTCGTCATAAATATAACCCTCACAGACGGTTGTGCCCAGCCCCTGGGTGAGGCCACCGATCACCTGTCCGCGGACAATTCCGGGGTTGATAGCTTTTCCAAGATCAAAAGCGGAAGCAATTTTGAGCACTTCAAATTCGCCTGTTTCGGTATCAACTTCAACAATAACGCCGTGGGCGCCGTAGGTCCAGTCCAGGGCGGGCAGTCCCTGGCCGTCTTCATCAAGCGTTGTCAGCCCCTGGGCCATGTAGCGGCCGACACCAATTAAAGGTCCGCCTATACCTTCGCCGTTGGGATAGGAGTAACCGACGGCCAGTTCTTCAAATTTTACGGAGTTTTCCGGATGGTGTTTAACAAAAATCTTTTCATCATCGTGATCCAGGTCACAGGGCTGAGCTCTCAGGACCTCGCCGGCATCTTGGTAGGCTTTCTCAAGCAGATCTTTGCAGGCGAGGATAGCGGCGTTGCCGGACATAAGAAGACCTTTTGAAGCGACCGTCTGCCAGTCGTAGGGTGACTTTTCGGTATCACCTTCGATACTGATGTTTATCTTTTCCATCGGGAAACCAAGTTCTTCGGCGATAATCTGGACAAGAGAGGTGTAGGTTCCCTGCCCGTAGTCAGTCAGGGACAAATCAGCGGTTACCGTGCCGTCCTCGTTCATTTTCAGGGTAACAGCCGTCGCGGTAAAGGAGGGCATGGCCGGCGCCTTGTGGAGCGCCGAAATTCCCTTGGCAATTTTCCGTCCGGTTTCTTTTTCCCGCTGTTTTTCTTCCGCGGTTAATTCTCCGTAATTGATAGCGCCGGCAACTTCATCCATGCACTGGATTACATCTCCGGTATTGTCTCCAATAATTTCGCCGGTAATTGTTTCATCCCCGGGGCGATACCCATTTTTTTTGCGAAATTCCAGCGGATCGACACCGATCTGTTCGGCCACATAATCCATCTGCCGTTCAATTCCCCAGGAAAATTCTACATGTCCAAACCCGCGGTAAGCGGTACCAAACGGTTTATTTGTATAGATGGTGTAGGCATCGACGTTGGCGTTAGGAATTTCGTAGGGGCCGGTGGCCGAGTAGGCGGAAGCCCGGGTTACGTTAACGGCGTAATCGGCGTAAGCGCCCGAGTCCCAGAACATGGTCATCTTTTGGGCGACAATGTTCCCGTTTTCTTTCACTCCTGTTTTTATCCGGTAGGTAAGCCCGCTGCGGCAGGGAAGGAGGCTAAATTCTTCTTCCCGTGTTGCTTTGAGTTTTACCGGCCGCCCGTTTGCTTTTTTTGACAGGCAGCAGACCAGCGGTTCAATTCCCACGCCGGCCTTACCACCGAATCCCCCCCCAACGTAAGGAACCTTAACCCGGATATCCTTGTGGGAGAGGCCAAAAGCGACCGCCAGCAGGTTCCGGACCGTGTAAGGTGACTGGCAGGAGGTCCAGACGTCCAGGTCATCCTCTTCGGCCCACTGACCGATTGCCACGTGGGTTTCCATGGGGACGTGCTGAACGTTGGGATTGGTATATTCCCGTTCAAAAACATGGTCGGCCTCTTCAAAACCCTGCTCCAGGTCACCGTGGCGGACCTTCGTATGGTTAGCCACGTTAGTCCCGGGCCGGGGGGTGAAAGAGGGTTCAAAATAATCGTAATCACCAAGATCCGGGTGGACCAGCCTGGAGTCGTCCTCCAGGGCTTCAATCGCATCCAGGACCGGCTCTTCGACTTCATAGTCAATTTCGATAAGGTCCACTGCTTTTTTGGCGATTTTTTTTGTTTCCGCAGCCACGGCGGCAACCGCTTCCCCGTAGTGGCGAACTCGCTTTTGGGCGAGAATATCTTTATCGACCAGGTAGAGGCCGACTTTATAGTCAAGTTCATCGCCGAGCAGAACCGCATGGACCCCGGGTAGCTCCTCAGCTTCGGAAATGTCAATATTTTTTATTTTAGCCCGGGCGTGGGGGCTGCGTTTAACCTTTGCGTGGAGCATACCGGGTCTTTCCAAATCGTTTGTATAGACTGCTTTGCCCGTTAATTTTTCTGTTGCATCCACCCGTTTTTTATCCTTGCCAACGTGTGTGAGATCCTGTTCAGGTATTTTTTCTCGCATGGGTCAACTCCCTCGGTTTATCAAGTTGTCCGCTGTAATCCAGCACAGCTTCTGCGATCTGTTTGTAGCCGGTACAGCGGCAGAGATTACCTTCAATTGCGGCCATAATTTCTTTTTCCGTAGGTTCGGGGTTATCTTCAAGAAAATCCCTGATTGTTACCAGCATACCGGGCGTGCAAAACCCGCATTGAACGGCCTGATGTTCATGAAGAGCTTTTTGCAGCTCGGAAAGGTTGCCGTTGACGCTTTCATTCTCAGCAGTTTCGACAACACTGCCGTCAGCTTCAACTGCTAAAACAAGACAGGAATTAACCACTTCCCCGTCCAGCCGGACGGTGCAGGCGCCACATTCACCGGCGCCACAACCTTCTTTTACGGAAATAAAACCCAGCTCTTCCCGCAAAAAATTCAATAATGTTTTGGTTTCATCAACATCTCTCGAGTAATCTTTACCGTTAACAGTAAGAGATATTTCCATAACTGCCTCCCGCTGTAAGTTTTAATTCAATTCGTCTTTTAACCGGTTTACGTAAGTTTTTATCATGAAAGTTCTATATTCTTTTGAAGCTCGCTGATCATCTATGGGAGCGATAGCAGCTTCGATTTGTTCGGCCAGCTCTTCTTTTTCAATATTAATGTCAATATCGGCCAGCAGCACAGGGGTGGTGGCGCAGGAACCGACCGCCAGGTTGAAAGAGTTCTGTTTTTTCAGCATCGTTACGCTGGCCAGGGAGAGGTCGTGTCCTTTAATACGTTTGAGTTTTTTATTACCACCGGGTATATTTGCCATTTCTGCGGGGACCCGGACAGCCTCGGCGATCTCATTATCGGATAGGGAGGTTTCTTTTACCCCGGTAAAAAGATCCTCCAGGGGAAGGTTGCGGCTTTGCTTGCTGGAGCTAACGATAACCTCGGCTTCTGCGCAGAGCAGGGCCCGGCCCATGTCAGCGCAGGGCGAGGCATTGCAGAGGTTGCCGACCACGGTGGCTCGGTTACGGACCTGCCGGGAACCAAGATCAAGGGCGGCTTCGACAAGATAGGGATAATTCTCCCGGACAATTTCACTGTCAATTAGCTCGCCGCAGGTTACCAGGGCTCCAATGGTAAGTCCGTCGCCGGGATCAAACTCGATTCCGGCAAGTTTATCGATATTCTTGATATCAATTATTTTTTCAGGTGAGATGTTTTCATTGCGAATATCAACCAGCAGATCTGTTCCTCCGGCAAGAAGTTCAGCGTTTTCACCGTCAGAATCCAGCAGTTCATGCAGATCATCGATAGAACGGGGAGCAAAATAATCAAAAGAAGTAAGCATTTTCACACCATCCTTAAGAAATTCAATCGCCCTGACCAGTTTATCAGATATTAATTAACTCTAATACACTTTTCGCTTACAGTTCAAGGTATTTTTGAAAACACCTTAATAATAAAACATAATCGGAGTAAGTGAAATAGTTTTTCCTACAAAACCTTCCAGCGATTCGCTCGGCGCCCCGGGGGGAAGGATGTGTTGGAAGGTTTTATTTTTCCTATAGAAACGGGAGCAGTTGAAAAAAACGGCTTGAAGATATAGTCTGATAAAATACCTGCTGTAGAAAACAAGTACGTTTGGAGGTATTTTATATGGCCGGTCCGGCAGTAAAAGTTGTGCAGTATGTTTCCGTGGTCGTAGTTACCCGTAATAACAAAGAGGGACTGGTCGAGTGTTTAGACTCGGTGGAAAACCAGAATTTTGTAACCATGGAGACGATAGTGGTTGACAACGCCAGCACCGACGGGACGACGAGCAAGATACAGGCGGATTATCCCTGGATAAAGTATATTGATCTTGAAGAGGATCGGGGGGTGGGTGCTTATAACGCCGGGGTTGAGGAAGCCAGCGGGGAACTGGTAGTTGTTTTATCGGACGAATCCCGTCTGCCGTCGGAAGAAATAATCTCCCGGGTAGTGAAAAAATTCCGGGACAACAAAAACCTCGGGGCAGCAGGGTTCCGGACAATAAACGAGAAAGACGAGGAAATAAACTGGTTTCGCTGGGAGAAGACCGGTGATTACCAGTCCGGCTATCTGAGTCCGGCTTTTTTAGTGGGTGCGGCTGCGATCCGACCGGAGATGTTTGAGCGAACGGAAGGATTCTGGGAACCGTATTATTACCATGTGGCGGACCAGGACCTGGCAACCAGGATTATTTCCACGGGAGCTGAAATAAGATATTTTCCTTCTATTACTTTTGTGCTTGAGCGTCCCCCCAGGCTTCGCCGGGGAACCCGTTACAAGTATCTGATCACCCGGAATATGCTCTGGTATTTCTGGCGGAATTACAGTTTAATCCGGGCCGGGTATAAAACCGGTGGTTACCTGCTGAGATTAACCGGGGAGGTTTTGCTGGGAAAAGCAGCTCCCCGGCCCGTGATAAAAGGGGTGGCGGAAGGGTTTATAGGGCTCAAACAGGCCCTGCGGACGAGGAAACCGGTTGAAAACAGGTATTTGCCTCTTGTTGAAGGGAACAAAAAATCCTGAAATTAACAGATCGGGAGAGTAGCTGACGTGGATATTATTTTAGGTCACCAGAACCATGATTTTGATTGTGTAGCCTCGATGGTGGCGGCCAAAAAGCTTTATCCGGAAGCAAAGATATTTCTCCAGCCAACCGCCGAGGGGGGAGTGCTTGAGTTTTTAAATTTATACAGGAACCATTTTTCTTTTTTTAAATATTCCGAATACCGTGGCCAGGATATTGACAAGTTAATAGTTGTTGATACCAATAAGCTCGACCGGCTCGGGCCCTACGCTAAGCTGGTTGAGCGGGCCGGTCGGGTGATAGTTTACGACCACCATCCAGCGGAGAATGCAACTATCGAAGCCGATGAATATTACAGTGATGAAGCGGGGGCCCTAATCACTATTTTTGTTGAAAAAATACGTCAGAACCGGCTGACACCCACAGATTTTGAGGCAAATTTATTTATGCTTGGACTGCACCAGGAGACGGGGGGGTTGCAGTTTGGAACGACCGGTCCCCGTGATTATGAAGCCGGGAGGTTTTTACCGGAATCGGGAGCCGATTTGGATCTGGTTCAGAATTTTTGTTACCGCCGGCTGACCGAAGAGCAGAAAACACTTTTCAGGGAACTGCTGGACAACAGCCGTAATATATCGATCAATAACGTCCCGGTTACCATTTCTACGGCCCGGCGGGAAGAATATATACCGGAGATTGCTCTGCTGGCTCATAAACTCCGGGATACCGAAAACGCCAACCTGCTCTGCCTGCTGGTTCAGATGGGGACCCGGATTCAGCTTGTAATTCGCAACCGTTACCAGCATGTGGACGGAGGAGCTATAGCCGACCAGTTTGGCGGCGGCGGGCACAAGCGGGCAGCTTCAGCCACACTTTCCGGTGTTACTCTGGAGGAAGCCCGGGAGGCGCTTCTCAATCATCTCCAGGAGAAGATAAAACCCGAACTTGTGGCCCGGGATATAATGACCAGTCCTGTCCACTCGATTCGTCCCGATCTTCCGGTGACGGAAGCTCACGAGATTATGCTCCGCCTCGGTCATCACGGGCTGCCTATAACCGATCAAAATAATAAACTGGTGGGAATAATCACCCGGAGTGACGTAGATAAAGCCATTGATCATGAGCTCACTCATGCTCCGGTAAAAGGATTTATGACTCCCGATGTGATAACTATCAAACCCGAACTTGGACTCCAGGAAATTCAGAATGCAATGATGTCCAACCAGATTGGCCGCCTGCCGGTGGTGGAAGAGGACCGGCTGGTCGGGATAGTCACCCGGACCGATTTAATCAGGGTTCTGCATGAACGGCACCAGCCAAGCCGCCAGGAACAGTTCCAGCAGCCGCCTGCTTTTTCTTCTATCCGTGATCCCGATAATATCGAGTCATTGTTAAAACAGGTTCTTGAACAAAAATGGCTCCGGCGGATGAAAGATTGGGGAGAGTTGTGCGGCCGGATGGAGGATACGCTTTTTCTGGTCGGGGGATGTGTGCGGGATATCCTGATGGAAGAGTCCACAAAAGATTTTGATTTTGTAGTTGAAAACGATGGAATCAAATTTGCCCGCCGGCTGGCCGATGAAACCGGCGGGGAGGTGGCGGTCCACCGGAAATTCGGAACGGCCATAGTCACTCTGCCCGGCGGCGATAAAGTAGACATCGCTACGGCCCGCTCGGAATATTACAGCCACCCGGCAGCACTGCCCCGGGTGGAGCTGGAACATGCTTCTGTTTACCAGGATTTGCAGCGCCGGGATTTTACCATTAACGCCATGGCGGTAAATCTTTCCCCGGGTTCTTTCGGAGATTTGCTGGATTTTTACGGAGGTCGCCAGGATATAGAAGAGGGCAAAATAAAAATCATTTATGCAACAAGTTTCCTGGATGATCCTACCCGTATTTTTCGAGCGATCAGGTTTGCTTCCCGGTTTGATTTTGAAATAGGGAAGAGAACTGATTTTCAGCTCCGCCAGGCGGTGGAGGGGCGGCCGTTTGAACCAGTAAGTGGTGACCGGTTGCGTGATGAATTGTTTATGATTTTCCAGGAAAACGACCCCTGGAAAATAGTGGATCAGTTGTTTCAATACGGTGTATTGAAAGCTCTTCATCCCCGGATACGGCGTGCAGGGCAAATGGATGAATGGTTTGCGGAGGCCGCCCTGCTGATCGAGCAATATAAGCCTGAACGTCCGGAAATGGTTTATCTCTGTTTGCTGGTGGACTCGCTGAAGAAGGAAGAGGCCCGCCGTTTTGGCCAGCGATTAACTTTAAGCAGGACCAACCTGGAAATTATCAGAAACTACCAGAAAGCTCTTAAATATGAGAATGAATGAAAGGAAGCAAAAACAAATTCAGAAATCTACCGGATTGCAAGCGAAATTGGTGAAGAGGAATCAATACTGGCCCTGCGGGCGAGGTTTGAACAACCACAGGAGGACAAATTGAAAATTTACCAGGAAGAATTAGAGGATATAGAACCACTTATCAGCGGTGAGGATTTAAAAAAATGGGGGATGCAGCCGGGCCCGCAGCTTGGTGATCGCCTGGAGAAGCTGTTTTTAAAACAGCTGGATATGAAAAATCCGTCCCGGGATAAATTAAAAGAACATCTGCAGTATAAATATCCCGACCTGGAAGTTAGCTAAAAATAGAGGCTTTCCGGTGAAAAAATATAAAATCAGCAAGAAAAATGTTATTATTTGTGCTCTCCCAGGGTTTTGGTTACAAACCAGGGAAGAATAAATAAGGTC
>CAZKRS010000033.1:0-11672 GCA_964555265.1 uncultured bacterium
TGAGGTCGTTATGGGGAGCAAACCCGTATGTTTGAAACGGTTTGCGAACTTTATGAATCAGACGGTAAAGCCGGTCATCATCACCACAAAGAGCAGCAAAACCGTAAAAAGGAATCGAATTGATGAATTTCAAAAATGCTTCCTCTACTGCTTTTATGTCCCCGTAATAATCGATATGATCGTCGTCAATGTTGGTAACGATACTCATGATGGGCATTAGTTTTAAAAAAGAACCGTCAGATTCATCGGCTTCCACAACGATTTGTTTGTCCGAACCGAGCCGGGCGCCGATCCCCATATTATGCATCCGGCCTCCCACCACAACCGTGGGGTCAAAACCTCCCGCCTGCATCACCAGAGAAACCATGGCTGTGGTTGTTGTTTTACCGTGGGTTCCTGCAACGGCAATTCCCTCCTTGAGCCGCATTAATTCAGCCAGCATTTCAGCCCGGGGGATAACCGGTATATTGTTGCGCCGTGCTGTTTTAATTTCACAATTTTCTTCATCGACGGCGGATGTCTTGACGACCACGTCCGCCCCCTCAAGATTATCACCGGAATGTCCTATGGTAACTTTTGCCCCCCGGCGGCGCAGGTTACGGATCCGGGCGTTTTCCTTGATATCTGAACCGGTCACTTCATAGCCCAGGGTAAGCAGCACTTCGGCTATACCGCTCATCCCAACGCCGCCAATACCAACAAAATGAATTATACTTGTCCGCCTGAAATTCAACCTTTTGACCTCCGGGAAATATTTAACAGCAGTCCAATGGCCATCATATTAACCAGCAATGAAGAGCCGCCATAACTTACCAGGGGCATTGGCACACCGGTTGTCGGAAGCAGCCCGCCAACAACTGCAAGATTTAGCGAAGATTGAAAACCAATCAGAAACACAAGTCCCACCCCTAAAATCCGATCAAACGAACTGGAGCTCTGCAAACTTATCATAAAACCGCGAACAATAATTATTACAAGCATTCCAATCACAAACATCAACCCGATAAAACCAAGTTCTTCCCCCAGGACAGCCACAATAGAATCGGTAAACGGCTCGGGTAAATAGCCCCGTTTAAGCAGACTCTCCCCCAGACCCTGGCCGAACAGTCCCCCCCGGCTTAAAGCCCTCAGAGTTTGAATCGCATGATATCCCCTGTCAAAAGGATCACCCCAGGGGTTGAGGTAAGAAATAATCCGGGCCCGCCGGTAATCACTGATAAAAATAGCCGCCCCCGCCAGGGGAACTCCCAGGACCCCCAGCGAAATTAAGTAATGATAGGGGAACCCGGCCAGCAGAAGCATAACAAAACCAAGCAGGGCAATATGAAACGCCGTGCCCGCATCGGGCTGGAGGACTATTAAAAATGCCATCGCCATCACCAGCATGCTGATTACAAAAAGATCCCTGACTATATTTTTCTGTTCCAGTTTCTGGGTGGTCAAATAAAGCGCACACATGGAAATTACCGCCAGTTTTGCAAATTCGCTCGGCTGAAATCCTATGAACCCAAAATGCAACCAGCGACGGGCACCTCCCGACTCGTGGCCGATGAAGGGAATCAAAACCAGGACAAGGGTAATCAAAGTCCCCACATAAAACAGGGGGATTAATTTTTTTAAGGTTTCAAAAGAAATTGAAGCGGTAACCAGCAAAGCGATTATCCCGAAAACACACCAGATTAACTGCCGTTGAAAAAAATAGAACTCATTACCAAATTCCCGGTAAGCATTCATGGCGCTTGAACTGAAGACCATCAGCAGACCCACGACCAGCAAAACAGCGGTGGACAGCAGCAAGCTTAAATCTATTTCTTTAAACATTTTCATCGGGAAATATCTCCTTGGTCCACTGCCTGAACTTTTCTCCCCGCCGGCGGTAATTTTCAAAAGCGTCAAAACTTGTGGCGCCCGGCGAGAGCAGAACCATCTCCCCCGGTTCGGCGGTTTCAAGCAGATTTTTAACCGCACTCTCCCAGTCGCCAAATACTTCATACGGAAGACTGTTATTGACGGCCAGTCTTTCCAGCCGTTCAACCAGCTGCTGTTCACCACAAATATTTAATTGCTGCGGAGGGGAATCGTTCAAAGTATGAAACAGTTCCGAAAAGTCACTGTTTTTGCTACCGCCGCCAAGTATAAGCCTGAACGGGGAATCCATTTTTTTTACCAGGGCCCGGACGGCGGCCGGATTTGTGCCCTTGGAATCGTTTATGACCGTAAAAGGAGCCGGTGTTTTTATCTCCTCCGCCCGGTGGGGCAGCGGTTCAAATTTATTCAATACATCTTCAACCAGCCCGGCGGTTATTTTATTATCCACGAGCGTCAGAACTGCCATTAAATTTTCCGGATACAGCCGGAGGATAAGGGGGAACTTATCCCGGGAAACAAGCTCCCCATCGACCATAAGGCCCCGGTCGGTCCACTTAATTTTTTTGTCGGTTCCGGCGGAGCCGGGGGTGAAAAACGCAAGTTCACAGCGGGTCCCCAGGTGTTCAATGCGGCGGTCACCCCGCAACCCGAACGGGAGGACAACTCTTCCGCCGGATAAAGACCGGTTAAGCAAATTAAGCTTCAACCGGTGATATTCTTCCAGCGAAGAATGTCGATCCTGGTGGTCGTCGCCCAGGTTAAGCAGTAGCGAATTATCGGGTGAAAATTCCTCCATTCCTTCCACCTGGAAACTACTGACCTCCACCACGTAATTATCATTTTTACGGTTCCGGCCCTCAAAAACTGCTTCAATCAGAGGGCGGCCCAGGTTCCCGCAGGCCTCAATTTTTTGATCCCCCATCATTGAGAGGAAGGTGGCGGTCAGCCGGGTGCAGGTGCTTTTCCCGTTGGTCCCGGTGATTGCCCATATTTTACCCCGGCAGAACCGGTATGCCAGCTCCAGCTCGCCCAGCACGGGGATCCCCCGGCCCCGGGCCTGCTTCAAAAGCGAATGATCACGGGGTAAACCCGGACTAACTACCAGTAAATCCAGTTTTCCCGGGAGTGTATCCGGCTGAAATTCCCAGCTGATATTTTCGTTTTCTTCGAACTCATCCCGACCAACCTTGCCGGGAGCCGCATCATCCAGGACCACAACCCGCTCAACTCGCCCAACCAGAGCCCGGCAGACTGCCCGACCGGTCCGGCCAAAACCATATATGCCAACCGTTTTACGGGGAAGTTGTTTCACAAAATTTTCTTTTTTCATTTTCTCTGCAAACATCCTCATCGCAGTTTTAAGGTACTCAAGGCCAGCAGGGCCAGAATTATTCCGATTATCCAGAACCGGACTATGATTTTGCTTTCCGATAATCCTTTCAGTTCAAAATGGTGGTGCAGCGGAGACATTTTCAAAAGTCTGTTCCCGGTAATTTTATAAGATAACACCTGGGCAATAACCGAAATTGCTTCTGCCACAAAAATTCCGCCAACCAGGACAAGCAGCAGCTCCTGCTTGGTAATTATAGCGATCATCCCGATTGCCCCGCCGAGGGGAAGCGAACCCGCATCTCCCATGAAAATCTGAGCCGGATGAGCGTTGAACCATAGAAACCCCAGTCCGGCACCAATCAGGCCGGAAATAAATACTGTCAGCTCCCCCGCTCCCCGGATATTAGGAACCTGTAGATATTCGCTGAATATATAGTGACCGCTTATATAGGCCAGCGCACCGTAAGCAACAGCGACAAATACCACGCTGCCAATGGCCAGACCGTCAAGCCCGTCCGTCAGATTTACGGCATTGGACGTCCCCATCAAGACGACCATTACAAAAGGTATATACAAAATCCCCAGGGGCAGCCAGGTTTCTTTCATGAACGGCAAAAACAAAGACCGGCTCAATTCGGGCCTGAATTCTTCCGAAATCCACAGGAGCCTGATCGGAAGTTCCTGCCTGGTTATCCAGATTCCGACCACAAGAGCAATAACCAGCTGAACAATGATTTTTGTTCGAACTGAAAAACCGTCCCCTTTCCGGCTGCGCATCTGATACCAATCATCCAGCGCTCCCAAAAATCCCAGGGCCAAAAAAACAAACAGGCACATCTGGATGAACCGATTGCTCAAGTCCGCCCATAAAAAAGTAGAAAAAGAAACAGCTATAACCAGGAAAATCCCCCCCATTGTGGGCGTGCCTTCTTTACCGTTTTGAAACTCCAGGTGCGGCCGGTGAGTCTTCTGGGAAATATTCCATTTTTTAAAGCGGGGAATCAACCACCAGGCTAACCCCCAGCTGATCAGAAGGCCGGTTACCGCCGAATAGGCGGTCCGCAGGGTTATATATTGAAAAACCCTGATAAAAGAATACCACGCCTCGGGGTCGTAAAAATAACGATAAATAGCATGCATCATTGTTTATCACGCCAGTTTTCAACCAGCCGGTGCAGACCAACTGCATTGGAAGATTTAACAAGTGCGGATTTAAAATCTTCAGGCGTTAATCCCATGATCTCATCCACTTCTTCGTATAAATGAATTGAACGGTTCTCGCCCAGAGCTTTTTTTACCTCGGAGCCAAATTCACCAACATAATGAATTTCAACAGCGGACATCCGGGCCAGTTTTTCGCCGACTCTCCGATGCATTTGCGGGGCCTGATCACCCAGTTCCAGCATATCCCCAAGAACAACCAGCCGGGGAGCGGGTAAATTTTCAAGATATTCAAGTGCCGAAATAACAGAGTCGGGGTTGGCGTTATAACTTCCATCAATAACCAGGCACCCGAACAGCTCCTCCTGGCTGCCCCGGCCTTTTACCGCCGCCAGGCAACCGGCAGCGCCGTTTAACCGGGCCGGAGGAATTCCCATCCGATCCGCCAAACAGAAAGCCAGCGCCGCATCTTTTAAGAGTTCTTTCCGTCTTAAGGGCAAACTTATTTCATGCCCCTCAAGATCCATTTTAGTGTCCTGCCCATTTTTTTGCCAGCTTACCCTGTAATCGGCCCGCTTTGTCGGCCCCACTTTCACCGGAACAACAGAGCTGGCTGATTCAATCACATCCATACATTCCAAATCATCGGGAACAATTGCCAGCCCGTCGACGGGCAATCCCGCCAGCAGGGCACTTTTCTCTTCGGCCAGGTTTTCCACCGACCCCAGCCCCTCCAGGTGAGCGGGACCAATATGGGTGATTACACCCCCCTCCGGACGTAAAAGTTCCGTTAGTTTTTTAATCTCCCCGGGACTGTTGGTGGCAACTTCAGCCACCAGGATGTCCCGACCGCCCTCATTAAGAACTGTAAGCGGCAGACCGATCTGGTTGTTATAGTTCCCGGGGGTCTTGCCGACCGAATATTCAGTCGAAAGCAACCCGGCAACCATTTCTTTGACCGTGGTCTTACCGCAGCTGCCGGTTATCCCAATCACCCGGGAACCAAACTCTTTTCTAAAATTAGCGGCCAGCTCCTGGAGAGCTGATAGAGAATCTTCTGCGATAACCTGGGGAATATCAACCGGCTGTTTTTGTTCAACTATGGCCGCCACCGCTCCGGCCCGGGCGGCGGCTTGAACATACCGGTGGCCGTGGGCGTTTTCCCCGGGCAAAGCGATAAACAAACTGCCGGCAGTACATCTGCGACTGTCAATCTGCACCGACTTGATCCGGGCGGGCAAATCAGGACTGCCGGGAACCGGTTTTAAAGTTTGGGGTAATAATTTTTTAAAACTATGATTTTCAATCTCTCCCAAGGGTATCAAGAACCTCCCGGGCAACCCCGGCGTCGTTAAAATTAATAACCCGGTCCCCGATCACCTGCTGAGTTTCATGACCTTTGCCTACAATTAAAACCAGGTCATCCGCTTCAGCTTTTTTCAGAGCTTCCCGGATAGCCTGACCCCTGTCCGCCTGGACATGGTGAGCCCCATTACCCATCCCCTCAAGAATCTGGTCGATTATAGTTTTGGGATCCTCGGAGCGGGGATTGTCCGAAGTAACGACAGAATAGTCGGCAAGACGTTCAGCAACAGCTCCCATCCGGGGACGTTTGCCCCGGTCACGATCCCCGCCGGCACCAAAAACACAGATTAGTTTCCCTTCCACCAGCGGTTTAAGACTTTCCATAACATTTTCCATTGCCGCGGCGGTATGAGCATAATCAACAATCACTCCCGGACGATCGGCCACCCGCTCGCAGCGGCCCGGGATTTTATTACAATTATTAACCCCTTTTTTTACAGCGGCAGGATCAACACCAGTTTCCAGGGCCACTGCAGCAGCAAGGGCAATATTTTTATGATTAAAAAGTCCGGTTAAACCCGAGTTTAAACGCAAAACTTCTCCGCCCGGAGTTTTCAATTCAACGCTGACCCCCCGGAGGGTGGAGTTTTTAGATGTAATTTTATAATCGCCGTCATCCCCAACAGCAACAGCGTTTTCCTCTTCAACCAGGCGGCGGCCGTATTCATCATCAATACAGGCAACTTTGATCTCGCTCTGTTCAAAAAGTATTTTTTTAGCCCGGTAATATTCCTCCATATTCTCGTGATAATCCAAATGATCACGGGAGAGATTGGTAAATCCGGCGGCGGCAAACGAAAGTCCCTCCACGCGACCCTGGACAAGGCCGTGTGAAGAGACTTCCATAATAACTGCCGTGCCGCCATGATCCGCCCATTCTCTCAGGCGCCTGTAATTGCCGGCGACGGAAGGGGTGGTGGTTTCAACAGTTTCATCCACCTCTTCGCCAAACCGGCAGGCGACGGTTCCAATCAGGCCAGTCGATTCCCCTTGCGCCCTGAGAATGGATTCCAGAATATAAGTGGTGGTGGTCTTACCGTTAGTGCCGGTAACACCAATAAGGGTAAGTTCGTGGGAGGGATTGCCATAAAATTTCTGTAGAATTGAGACGAGCTTTTTTTCGGGTTCGGAAACAGTCAGGACAGGAATTGAAAAATCATCGGGTAGGTAATCTGTCTTGTTTTCATCTATTAATACCGCAGCAGCTTTATTACGGGCGGCCTCGGCCAGGTAATCGTGACCGTCGGTATCATGACCGGAAAGGGCCACAAACAAATCGTCTTCTTCTATTTTTCGGGTGTCGGTTTTTATCCCCTGGATTGAACAATCATGATCATATTTAATATCCAACCCATTCACAAGTTCGCTAATGCGCACGGGATAACCCGCTCCTTCGTCTTTTAATTTAAGTCATGGCGAATGCCCCCCTTCCGGGGACAATTGCGCCCACTGACCGGTTTCAATTTCCAGAACGGGAACAGTATCTGAAGATACCATTCCCAGTTGCGTCATGGCTATTTTTTGAATACGATCCAGTCTTTTTAACCGGGCCACTTTCACTTCCCGGTGATTAACTGCCATTCGCAGGTTATGATTTCTTTCCTCCAGCCGGGCAATTTCCTGCCTGACCCGGCCGACACGAACCTGCCGGTAAATAATCTGGCTGCACAGTATACCCACCAAGAATAGTGCCAGTGTCCCTAAGAGAAGAAATTGAGGTGAAATAGACCGGCGTCGAGCACGCAAAAATGTTCGAAGCCAGTTAAGTAGTCCCTGAAAAGAAGACTGCAACCGTTTTGACCGGCTGCGGTAGTATGTATTATTTCCAAAGGTCATTAAATAGTTCATCTCCTGTTATGTTTCCGAGGGGGTAATCTACCCGGACCTCGGGTGGACTGTGTTTAAATTCGACATTTAATAGCGTTTTCTAAAGCTTATCTTCTGTAGTATCTATATACGACTGTGTCTCAAACTGGTGTATAAAAAACTATTTTTGTTCTTCTTTAAATGTTTTCTCAGCTACACGTAACTTGGCTGAACGGGCTCGCGGATTTACCTCAATTTCCTCCTTTCCTGGTTGAACTGGTGATTGAGTAACCACGTTGCATTTTTTTTGTTTTTCACAGGCACAAACCGGCAGCTCCGGTGGGCAAACACAATCTTCAGACTGGCGGCGGAAAAATTTCTTAACAATCCTGTCTTCAAGCGAATGAAAACTAATTACCGCCAGCCGGCCACCCGGAACCAGCAGCTCAAGGGCCTGGTTCAAACTATCGGCCAGGCGGGATAACTCCTCGTTTACTTCAATTCGAAATGCCTGGAAAACCCGGGCCAATTCACCGCTGCGGTGAGGAGGATAAACTACTCTCTCAACCGCTTCTTTTACCTCCCCCACTTTTTCAACCGGGCGAGCTTTTAGCAACGAACGGACAACCGGGGCCGGGCGACGAACCTCACCATTTTCAACAAGAATACGGCGAAGCTCCGCCGGGGAAACATTATTCAAAATTTCCCGGGCCGACCGAACCGAAGAGTCCGGGTTAAAACGACAATCAAACGGTTCATCATCGTTTCGAAATGAAAAACCACGACCGGATTTTTCCAGGTGGAACGAACAGATTCCAAGGTCAAAATATACCGCATTAATCGGTTTGAAATCCTCTTCTTCCGCCACCCGGGTTAAATAATGGTAACTCCGGTTGTAAATTTTTGTCCGCCGGTCGTCTTTAAATTTTTCGACAGCCCGTTTGTATATCTCCGGGTCCTTCTCGAAACCATAAAGCCGACCGGAAGAATCCAGCTCTCCAAGCACGGCCCGGCCATGGCCGCCGAAACCAAACGTGGCATCAATCACCTTATTCGACTGTTTAAGATCAAGATGCTCGAGCAGTTCGTCGACCAGAACTGCTCGATGTCCCTCGTTGACCACCGTCATCACCAGCTCGAACTACCGGCCAAATATTTCACGTGACGGCCGGAAGGCTACTGACGGTTATCAAAAACTTCCTGAGCCGCGGCCTCCAGGTCAATCTCATCCCGATAATCATCCCAGCGCTCGGGAGACCACAGCTCAACATTATCAAAATTCCCAACCACAGTGACTTGGTCGTTAATCCCGGCCCATTCTTTTAGTTTGCGAGGTATGACAAGACGGCCCTGGCTGTCAGGGCTGACCTCGCTGGCCCGGGAAGAAAACGCTCGCCGGAGCTGCCGGGCTTCAGAACGAGGACCTGCAGCTCCCGCTTCTTCAAGAAATTTTATCCATCCGTCATACGGATACATTGTTAAACATTTATCAAATCCGGATGAAAGAATTAATCGCTCCTCTTCTTTGATCTTGCTCCTGATGGCCGAAGGCAAAGTAAGCCTGTTCTTGCTGTCGATACTGTGTTCGAACTCTCCAAAAAAACCGCGGGGTTCAAACTCCTCGACCATCATAAAAACACCACTTTTAATCCATTTTGTTCCACTTCAATCCACTTCCTGCCATAAGTATGCCACCTACCATCCACCACTGTCAAGAATTTAATTAAAGTTTTTTGGATAAGCTGCCGATTAAAAGGGGTTTTTTCGGCTGAGGAAAGAAAAAAACAATAAATAATTTAGAATTGATTTAAAACCAATAAATGAAATCTCTTCTCCCGCGGTTGCCTTTACAAATCAGAAGGACTTTCTGGTAACCGGATTTTTTGAGTCTTCCTGAGCCCGGAGGGCTCTAAAACGACTCAAAACCCCGGAGAACGCCAGGGATGGCGTTCGAGAATGAGGGCGCCAGAGAGGGCTTCTGATAAGGGATGATCTGTAACCAGAACCCCGAAAGAGCACAAATGAAATTAAAAAAACTGTGCAGGTGGTAAGCCGGATTCTGTTCTTACGGCGACCATTTATCTAGGGACTGCCTTGCGGCAGCCCTCAAGCGGCCTACCAAAGTTTGGCCTTGCTCCGGGTGGGGTTTACCTACCCAGCACTCAATCGGGCCCTGACAGGTAGGACTCTAAATTGTCCAGCCAACCTATCCTTTGCTCCAACCCTAAAAATATACCTGACAATTCCCGATTGAGTGCTGGGTCGAACGGTAGCCGGCCGAACAAAAGTTCGGGCTGACACCCATCCGCTTTTCACCTTTCCCCAGCACTCAATCGGGTCCTGACAGGTAGGACTCTAAATTGCCCAGCCAACCTATCCTTTGCTCCAGCCCTAAAAATATACCTGACAATTCCCGATTGAGTGCTGGGTAGTATTGTCTCTGTGGCACTGGCCGGGCCAGCGGTTTTCCCGCCGGCCTCCCGGATTTCCCGGGACACCCATTAACGGAGTCCGGACTTTCCTCCCCGCACTCAATCGGGCCCTGCCAGGTAGAACTCTAAATTTTCCGGCAAACCCAATATTATCTCCGGGCTTACCAATATACCTGACAATCCCCGATTGAGTGCGGGGCGGTCGCACACACCCGCACAGTATCTTATTAAACTCTGTTGATCCGGTTTTTTATTCCCCGCCTAACCGGCAACCAGTTCAAACCGGTCCCGGGCCACCTGCCGGCGATAGGCATGGTCAACCACCGGCCGGGGATAGTTTTCGCCAAGCTTTACCCCGGCGGCTGCCAGTTTATTATCCGCTGCTTCAAACGGGGCATGAATTATTTTATTGTTCAAACCGGCCAGCTCCGGGCAGTAAGCCCGAATAAAATCACCCCGGGGATCATATTTTTCACTCTGGGTAACGGGATTAAAAATACGAAAATAGGGGGCAGCATCAGCGCCGGTAGAAGCGCTCCACTGCCAGCCACCGTTATTGGCAGCGGTGTCGCCGTCAAGCAGCCGGTTCATAAAATATTTCTCGCCCTTTTTCCAGTGAGTTAGTAAATCCTTGGTTAAAAACATCGCAGTGATCATCCGCAGACGGTTGTGCATCCAGCCGGTCCGATTTAACTGGCGCATTGCTGCGTCAACTATCGGGTAACCGGTACGGCCCTCTTTCCAGGCTTCCAGCCACTCATCATTTCCTTCCCACTGCACCGAATCATATTTTGATTTGAAATTATTCTCGGCAACTTCCGGAAAATTATATAAGAGTTGATGGTAAAAATCACGCCAGATCAACTCTTCAATAAAAGTTTCCGGCCCGTCAAATTTCCTGTTTTCCTCCTTTGCCTGCCGGGCGGCAAAATAAATTTTACGGGGAGATATAACCCCAAAACGCAGGTAAACCGACAGCCGGGAGGTGCCCCGGCGGGCCGGATAATCACGGTTTTCATCATAAGATAAAATTTTATTATCCATGAATTCATCTACCAGCAATGAAGCTTCCCGGAACGGATCTTCACCGGTATTTTCAAGCCTGCTCTCCAGCCCGATTTCTTCGGTGCTCAAAATTTCTCCGGGATCGACTTTTTGATCTTTTTCAAACTTTTGGACAGCAGCGGCAACCTCCGGTTTGGGGAGTGTTTTCCATTTTCGCTTGTAATAACCAAAAACACGGTAAGGCGTCTCTTTACCGGTGAGGATTTCTTTTTTCTCATGAATCACCTGGTCTTTGGACCTCTTTATTTTTACCCCGATCTTTTCAAGTTTTGAATTAACCCGGTTGTCACGGCGACGTTCATAGGGTTCATAACAATTGTTATAGAAAAGATAATCAACTTTCAACTGGCGATGAAGTTTTTCCAGTTTTGCCGGCTGATCTCCGTGGCGTATATAAAGTTCGCCACCACAGTCGCGGATCTTCTCCCGGAGTTTTTTAACCGCTTTAATTTTAAAGTTAAACCGATCACCACAGCGATGGGGCCAGCTTGAGTGATCCGGATCAATAACAAAAACCCCGTAGAGACAATCAACCGCGTCCCGGGCCATTCGAAGGCCAATATTATCCTTCAGCCGCAGATCCCTGCGGAACCAGAACATACCTTTTTTTGTATTCATACGTTGAACCGGAACAGCATGATA
>CAZKRS010000034.1:0-11636 GCA_964555265.1 uncultured bacterium
ACCACCAATTAAAATTAACAGAGCAGACATTTCCCCCATACTGCCCGGAATCAAACCCACGAAAGCGTTAACCGGGGATATCATTTCTCCGGTCTGCCAGAAATTAGTAAGGGGAGTTGCTGTACTAACCATGTCCACTCTTGTCTGCCAGGGAGACAGGGCAGCAGGAAAAGCAAAAATCAAAAATAACCTCCCAAGTAAAGCCGGATTAAACAGGTTGTTGCCAAAACCACCGGAAAGCTGTTTCCCCACAACTATTCCAAATGTAACTGAAATTATAGCTGCGTATACGGGAGTGGAGGGCGAGAGTGTGAAAGAAAATAATAAACCGGTCACCACTGCACTTAAATCCTGGATTTTCAGCGGCCGGCCGGCGATCTTCTGGTAAATCGCCTCAGAGGCAACCGCGGCTGCGATTGAACTCGATATTAAAATAAAAGCCGATAAACGATAACTGTACAACGCATAAAAGGTTATTGGGATGGATGCTATTAAAACACCTTTCATCATCTTCATGAGTGAGGTCCTCCTACCTGTTTTTACCACACAATACACTGATTATATAATATGTACTTCCAGGCCAAAAACAATCAATTTTTCAGCTATATTTCCGGCCCTTACTACAAAAACCGCTAAATAAATTCTTATCTTTCATATTTTTTTTATTACGAAATTTTAAAAAAGATTAATTTAAGCGCCGGTTTTGTGTTTGGCTTGCAAGGCGTTGAACAGTTGTTTAGTATTAAGTAGTAATCAAATTTCTTTTGGAGGGATAACTATGAACTTTTTAAGTTCTCAAGTAAAAGTTTTCGCCGGTTTGATAGCTCTGTTTTCGCTGGTTGTTTTTACCGGTTGCCTGGAACAGGAGGCACAGTTTGATGCCATTGAAGATCCGGCAGAACTCCCCCGGGCCAATGCCGAGTTTATTGACGTTGAGGGGGAACCGGTTGGGGCGGCCGAATTAATCCAGGGACCCCACGGAACACTTATTGAAATCGACATTGATGGTCTTGAACCTGGAAAAAAAGCCATTCATATCCATGGGATCGGCGTATGTGATGACTATGAGGAAGGGTTTCAGGCTTCGGGAGGCCATCTCAACCCGGAGGAACATCAGCACGGTCTGCTTAATCCCGGGGGCCCCGACGCCGGAGATCTGACTAACTTCTACGTCCACGAGAACGGCACCGCCTGGGCACAATTTTTTAACAATCGCGCTTTTCTTCACGAGGGACCGGGAGCCACAATTATAGACGAGGATGGGGCAGCACTTGTCATCCACGAAAATCCGGATGACCATTTTACCCAACCAATCGGCGGCGCCGGCCCAAGAGTTGCCTGCGGAGTTATAGAAGCTCAGCAGTAGACATTTTTTTAGCAGTAGTCTTCCGCAGCTGAAAATATAGCTCATCCTAATATGTCCCGATACTCTTTATTAACTGACCAGAATGGGCAGAAAACTTCATTACTGGCTTTTCAAACTACAGAAGATAAATTCAATATAATGGAGTAGTAATGATGATAATTATCTGGCAGGTCCTCTCTTTAATCTGTATGTTGACGTTTGCAACTCAGAATCTGGTTGTTAAAGCCCTCACCCGCAACGGGGTGCGGGTCAAGTTTATCCTCTGGGCCCTGGTCGCCGTTGCGGTTCCTTTCCTGCTGGTCGCATATCTTCTCAGTGCACCCCATCAATTTTTGCCGGGGTTTGGCACCGCCCTGTTTTTCGCGGTTCTCGGAAATATTCTTGGCTTTTATGGTTACGTGCGTGCTATTCGTCTTGCTGAGGTATCGCTTGTAATGCCTTTGCTCTCTCTTACACCGTTTTTCATGCTTCTGACCAGCTGGGTTATGCTTGCCGAGTTTCCCGACCTTTTTGGTCTGCTTGGGATACTCGGCGTAGTGGGCGGTACCTATCTGTTGACTCGAAAACCTGGGAGCAGTGGTTTAGAACCCTTTTATGCTCTCTGGAAAAATCCTGGCTGCCGGTGGGCTTTGCTCACAGCTTTTGTCTGGAGTATTCAGGCAAATATAGATAAGTTCGGAGTAGCCTACTCCAATCCGATTGGTTATACGTTCTGGTTTCATATCCTCTTTTCTGTCCTGTTGCTTCCTTTCATTTTTATTGGCGAGTTTAAACTGCTTGAAGTGGATCAGCTCCGGGTAAAAGGCAATCTTAATTTTTTTAGCAAGATAATGGGAGGGTTAATTCTCGTCGGTAGCCTGCAGGCATTAATGACCATAGTCCAGATGATAGCGATTATGGAAACCCAGGTCTCCTATGTGATCGCCATAAAACGCTCCGGAATGCTCTTTGTAGTCTTGTTCGGGGGGATATTTTTTGACGAAAAATATACCCTGCGCCGCTTCCTGGCTGCCGTTGTAGTTTTCGCCGGCCTGCTCGGAATTCTATTACGTTGATCCCATACAGTAAATTCTTGTTATTTCGCCCTTTCAGGGCTTAAATTTAGCTGAAAGTTAATAAACCAGTTAACCAGGTAACAAGCCAACTAGTGCTTAGTCACAATTAAATTTTCGGGTTGTCCCTTGCCGTCATTGCCCAACTTGATTGGGCAATCCAGTGACTTTGACCTTCGACCGTTAGAAATTCAACGTCACTGGATTCCCGCTTCCGCGGGAATGACAACCGAAAAACGGTTAAAAGTGCGGTCACATTTTCGACTGTGACTGAGCACTTTCGCCCTGGGCTATGGGTATGTCGCCCCTTTGGGGCTTGAAGCAAAACAAATTCAATTCCACCAGAATATCCAAATCTTCTTGGGATTTTTGTATTTAAGGCCTGAAAGGCCGAAATAACAGGTTTTTGTTTCCGTTTTTTTAGAGTTTGATTTTGTGCGTTTAACGCCCCGCACCCTGCGCCACGCGATTTCATAACATCGTGAAGAAGTAAAGGGGGGAAGAGGTTTTCAACCAGCAACAAGAAACTGAATTATCTTAAGGTACCTAATGGCTACTCAACGGCTGTCGGTGGGTGCTAACCGATAGATCCCCGCGTCCGGGGCATCCACAAGAACATACAGGTGACCGGCATCGGGGGCTTGCTCAACGGCACGGATGCGCCAGCCATAGTCAGCAAGATGTGGTTCAATCTCTTCTACTTCCATATCATCAACGTCAAAATGACCGAGGTACTGTCCCGCAAGGTTCCCGATGAACAGGTCACCCCGCCAGTCCGGGAAGGCTTCTCCCTTGTAGAACGTTGCGCCGGCCGGTGGAAATCCTCCGGTATTACATTCCCAGTAGTAGACCGGATTAAAAATATCATCACGATCCTCGGGATGTTCTCCGACCGGTATCTCGGTCCCATACTGACATCCGGTATGGGCCACGGGCCACCCGTAATTATTACCGCCACGAAGAAGGTTGATTTCATCACCATCCCGCTCCCCGTGTTCGCTAATCCAGATCTCCCCGGTCTCCGGGTGGAGTGTCATCCCCTGCACGTTGCGGTGGCCATAGGTGTATATAGCATCTAAAACACCTTCCTCTTCTACAAAAGGATTGTCCTCGGGGATCTCTCCCTCGGGAGTCAGCCGTAATATTGTCCCGTGACCGTTGGTCGTATCCTGGGCGATATGCTCGGGACCGAAATCCTTGAAACCCCGATCTCCCGTCGACATATAGAGCATACCGTCTTCAGCAAAAATAACCCTTGAACCATAATGAGCGTTACTATCAAAATAGGGTTCAACACGATAAAGAACTTCATAATTTTCCAGGTGGGGAGTTCCGTTGTCCCCCGCCAGCACCAATTCACCTCGGCCAAGATAGGTAGTCGACTTCCCCTCTTCGTTTGCACCCGAGTAGGTCAAATAAATCCAGCGTTCCTCGGGAAAATCAGGGTGAAGTTCAACATCCAGCAGCCCCCCCTGACCTTGCGCATGCACTTCCGGTACACCACCAACCACCTGCACGGTTCCCTGTTGGCGGTCGATAACGTTAAGCTCTCCCGGTCGTTCGGTAACTAAGGCGTGGTCGCCGGCCGGCAAAAACGCAATTGACCACGGATGCTCAAGTCCGGCAGCGACTTCATAAATGTCATAGGTGTGTTCGTTAGCTTGAACCGACCGTTCTATCAACCCCACCCCTTTTGCTTCGGAGGCGTTCGATTCCCCGGCTTCTTCGTTCCCAACTGGTCCACAACCAACTAACACTACAACAATTACAACTACCAAAAGGTAACTTGTGAGCCGATTCATAACAAGACCACCCCTGATAAGATTTAAATAATATGCTTCACATTCCTGCTGATTAAAGCATTTTTAATCATTCGGCAACAGTGAATTTATCAATAATTCGGCACTGGCGATATTAGTGGCCAGGGGAACATTGTGAACGTCGCAGACCCGCAAGAGAGCTGAGACGTCCGGTTCATGTGGCTGTGCGGTTAAGGGGTCTCGCAAAAATATTACAGCGTCGATTAATTCCCTGGCAATTTCAGCCCCGATCATCTGATCGCCACCCTGGGGCCCTGAATTAACTCTCTCTATTTCAAGCCCTGTTTCTTCTATTAACCTTTTTCCCGTTGTTCCCGTAGCAATCAGGCTACATTTTGCTAACTTTGCCCTGTATTTTTTGGTCAAATCTATAAGCTCAGGTTTTTTCTTGTCGTGGGCAACTAACGCTACTTTATAGCTCATAATTCTCTTCCTTTCGGCTTTTCTCTCCCTCGACCTTCTGTTCAAGAGCTTCAGCCTCCGTCAGGGGCTCGACTTCACCTGCACATGGTTCAGACAATTCATCTGCTAACTTACTCCCGGCTGATTACCCCCGGTTAATCAAATTTGATTGGCAAGTTTGGCCACATGTCGTATCTTACATTTTTTAGTGAGTTTTTCCTATTGTTTTTTCCTCAGGAAAAAGTTGAGCCCATCTTGAATTTTAAGCGGTTTTCGTTCAAGATTTATGAAAATGGATTACGGACCATGGTCTATAATAACGACCATTAAGTTCAGCTCCATAATGCCAGTGAAGGCGCCAAATAATTACGATACAATTAAATCCGAACTAATTTATAGCCAAAAACAGAGCATTTAAGGAGTTATTATGGAAAAAGATGAAACACTGACCAAATTAAATTCATTTGAGCCTTCGTATTTTCAGCCGGCCTGGTGGCTCCCCGGCGGTCACCTGCAGACAATCGGGGGCTGGCTTTTCCGCCACTTTTCTGGGATTAATTACAGCCGCGAGAAGCTGGAGCTTTCCGACGGTGATTTCCTTAATCTCGATATCCATCCTTCTGACTACAAAGGCCGGGAAAAAGAAGCTTACCGGGCCATCGCTGTCCTTGTTCATGGCCTCGAAGGATCGTCGCGGTCGGGCTATATTCAACAACTGGCCAGTCGCCTGGCAAAGAAAAATATTTTGATCGTAGCGATGAACCTGCGCAGTTGCGGGGGCGAGATGAACCACAAAGACCGGTTTTACTGCGCCGGAGACAGCGACGACCTGGCCGAGGTCGTGGACTGGTGTTCCGGTAGTTTCCCCAATACTCCGTTCCTGGCCGCCGGCTTCTCCCTTGGCGGCGCCTTACTGCTGAAATACCTGGGAGAACGGAAGGAAAATACCAAATTGAAAGCAGCAGCGGGTGTCTCAATACCCCTTAATTTAGACCTGGGAATGCAACAGATAGAAACCGGTTTCCCCCGGCTTTACAACAAATATTTCACCCACTACTTACGCCAGAAAGGCCGTAGGAAGCTTGAGTCAGGCTGGTATCAATTACCAGTGGAGAGTCTATATGAACTTGAGGATATACGTGACTTTGACGAGAGGATCACCGCTCCACTCTGCGGTTATGACGGTGCCAGGGACTATTACAGCTCATGCAGTGCGAATAATTTCATTCCCAATATAAAAACTCCGACTTTGCTCGTTCAAGCTCACTCGGATCCCCTGATCGCCTGGGATCAGTCGATACTGAACCAAATTAAAACATCACGATTCACTCGACTGCTCGAACTAAATGAAGGGGGACACATGGGCTTTTTGAGCGGGAAAGTCCCGCTCTATCCCCATTACTGGCTTGAAGAAGAGCTGACACGCTTCTTAACTGAATTCTGTTAGCTGGGCCAATCGTTCAAATTCTAACCGTTCACGTTTAGAAAGTCCCGCCATTCCAACCCCACATATCGCCGGATGAATCGGCAAAATCTATGTAGACTCTATCCTTCTTTATCCCCAGTTCTTCTTCTACAAAATCACAGATAAAACTGGAAAGTTCCCCGGTTACCGACTCACCCAGACCAATACTTTTAAGTTCGATAAAAGCAGTTTTTTCAGTACTCCCGGCAAAAGTCATCTGAACATCTGCTTGCAGGGCCGTCATAATGTATGACTCGGGTTTCCCTAACTTCTCTGAAATTCCAGCAGACAACTTCTTCAAAAATTCTTCTTCACTGTCAATCGACTCATTGGTTTGAAGCTTAATGTAAGGCATTATGATCACTCCATAAGTTGATATTCTACTTTAAATAATCCGTCGCTTCCAAATCCATTCTTTGGTTTTTTTTAGTTTCACTATTCACCATTATACCATTTTTCACCAGATCACAATCCCCCTCAATAATGTGTCTGTTAACATAAAGACAAAACTGAAATAATTAAAAAAATCGAGGTTTCCGGGGCAGAACCAAACAGCCTTGTGTTGTATTCCCCGGACATAACCAGAAACATACAATACCCCCTGAGGATCATGTCGTGTGAGGCCAAACATGAAATGATAGGTCAAAAAAAGCGGTAAGAATCATGTCGTGTCCAGGCGGACATGACCAAGAAGAAAGAGATTGTGGAAGCTAAAAGTAGCGTCACCAGCGGACTTAATTCGAAAGTTAAACCGGTATCAGTTCGACACGTTACAAGACGTTATAGATATAAAACAAAACAACCAGGACAGCTCATTTTTGAAACCGGGGGCCGCCATTAAAATTAGACTAAAAAGTCAGGGCTAAGTCCAATTTTATAAATCATCTCGGGTAAAAATCAGTCTTACTGAATTTTCTTCGAGCCATTGCTCGTGGGCGGAGTGGTTGGGGGAGTGATACTGTAGTTCCCGGTAGAATTTTTTGCCGTGATTGGGATGTTTTAGGTGGCAGAGCTCGTGGATGACTATGTATTTGCTGATCTCCGGCGGGCCCATCATCAGTCGGAAGTTGAAGCTGATGTTCCCCTTGCTTGAACAACTTCCCCACTTTGTTCGCTGGTTGCGAATATAAATTTTATTGTAACGGACATTTAAAGCTTTCGCCCACTTTTCAGTTAACCCCTTAAAACGATCGCGTGCGCGCTCTCGATAGAATTTCTCCAGTTCATCCTTGATTGTTTTTTTCTTCACTTGTTTCCGGGGAAGAATGATTGTATTTGAGTGTATGTCGCGGCGGTTTTCTTTCAGCTGCAATTCATACATTTCGCCAAGATAGGGCCATTCGGCTCCTACGTTGAATTGCCGGGCGGGTATTTTTTCCCGGTGCTGCCGGTATTTTTCTACCTTTTCTTCTACCCAGTCCCGTTTTTTCTCGATAAGTTCCTCGGGATCCAGACCACTTCCCTTGGGAACTACCACGGTCACCCCGCGGATGTTCACGTCAATCCGGGGCCGTTTGGCTTTTTTACTAACTCGTGTTTCAAAATCTATAGTCACTATTTACATTCTCCAGTAAAAATTACAGGGCCCCGTCAACTTTTTATTAGCTTTAAAAACTTGAACCGGGCCCCGAATCCAGGCGATTATAACCAAACTTAAAATTTCCAAATTTAATGAACTTTTCGTTTTTCCCTTCACTTTGGACGTCAATTTTATCTATATCCCCCTGGGATTTTTAACATAAAGAGTATAATCTCCAGGATTGGCGGCATATATAAAATCACCGAAATTCCCCCACGAAATTTATATTTCAAGCTCACTATCAACCTGTCAGCCGAGATAATTAACGCGGCCGTAGTTTATAATATGTATTTCCTCCCCTTAAACAAGGAAAGTATCCCCGGGGAGCTCCAAAAAAATATTCTGTTTATTTTATTAATCATTGGTTAGGCCTTTGAAAGAGCCTATAATCCGATTACCTTAAAAATCAGAAAAAATATCTTATTACTCGGGAGGATTTCGTTATGCCAAAAAGAGAAGCACAGGCGCAGTGGAAGAACGGTTTAAAAGACGGCAGTGGTGAAATGAAACTTAGGAATGGAGCTTTTGAAGGATAACTCGTGTACAATTTTGATAAAATTCGGCGACATCTGAAGAGAGTAAAGGGCGAGACCGGTGAAAATATAAACTGAAAATCCGTTTGGGATGTAATACCCCGTGCGGGTTCGAATCCCACCCCCGGCACTTTCAACTCCCTCCGTCACCACTGACCCTTATCCCCTGAGATTACTGCTAAAGCAGTAATTTATACTCTTTTCCTCTAAAAAAGTGTCGTTTTTAAATCTTTCGGGTCAAAATAACTGCCATAGCAGTAATAATAGGGTTTTTGTTGTAGAAAGGTTGATTTTTAGCTGGAAAAGGGCTAAAATTACTATTGAAACAGTAAAAATTTTTATTTTGGGTGTTGCTTAATGGATTATGATATAACAATTGGAACGATCGTTCGATATCATCGGAAGAAAGCCGGTTTGACTCAGATTGAGCTGGCCGACCTGGCAGACGTGGGTAAAGCAAGTATCCATGAAGTTGAAACGGGACATCCCACGGTGCAGTTGGAAACATTGCGTTCTATTTGCCAGGTTCTCAACATTGATATTTGTCTGAAAAGCCCCCTGATGGAGCAGCCAATGCTGATTGATAACGCAGACATACCAGCCCGCTATAAGGAGTAACCCTAAAATGCGTCGTGCCCGAGTTTTTGTCAAAGATCAGCCTGCCGGTATTCTCGAAGAGGTCAAGAGAGGGGAGCATTATCGGGTAATTTATGATTCTGACTACAACGGTCCGCCAATCTCATTAACCATGCCTACCGAATCAAAAACCCATGAATTTGACCGGTTCCCCCCTTTTTTTGAGGGAGTGCTTCCGGAAGGGATCATGCTGGAAAGTTTACTTCGCCAGAAAAAAATTGACCGTGACGATTACTTCGAACAGCTCCTGACTGTGGGACAAGATCTGGTCGGGGCTGTGACTGTAAAAGAACTGGATCCCGATAGCCATGACTGACCGCTGTCCAATTACCTATGAATCCATCGGAGAGGGGTGTTATTCGCGGAAAGGACTTAACAGATTATCACCTAATTTAAACAAATTAAGGAATTTGCCCTACTCCGCCGCGGAGCAGAGAATGGAGGCGGCGCGCCGGGCCGGCAAGATGTCTATCCAGGGGCGACAGCCAAAATTAAGTGCCCGCTTGAGTATTAAGAACAACACTTTCCAGGTGGTTGACCGGCAGGGACGATATATTTTAAAACCGCAGGTAATTGAGTGGGAAGAGGTACCTGAAAATGAAGATCTCACCATGCGTCTTGCTGCGGCTTGTGGAATAGAAGTACCGCTTCACGGCCTTATTTACAGCTCAGATAGATCGTTTACTTATTTCATCAAGCGATTCGACAGGTTTGGTCAGGGGGAGAGAATTCCGCTCGAAGATTTTGCTCAGTTAAGCGGTAAAACACGAAACACTAAATATAAATCAAGCCTGGAACAGGTAGTGAAGGTCGTGCAACAGTATTGCACTTTTCCACAACCTGAAAAAGCAAAGTTATTCCGCCGCTGTTTGTTCAGTTTCCTGGTCGGGAACGAAGACATGCACCTGAAGAATTTCTCCATCATCCAGCGCCGTGAAGATCCAAAAATTTATGAATTATCTCCGGCCTATGACCTTGTTAACTCAACTATTGTCTGGCTGAAATTGGGGAAAAACCAAGATGATATTGAAGAGACAGCTCTTCCGCTTAACGGCAAAAAGAAGCGCCTCACCGAATCGGACTGGTTGGATTATTTTGGTCGAAAACGAATGAATTTGTCCGAGAAAACTATCAACGGCATTCTTCAAACTTTTTCCAGAGCGATACCGGAATGGAAAGATTTGATCGCCAGATCATTTATTTCTGAGAAGTTAAAAAATGATTACCGGGAAGTCATAAATCGACGGATTGACCTGTTTGACGATATCAATCCAACCCCTGCGTAGTGCCGATTCAGAAAGATTAGAATGACCACGGAAAAAAAGTATTAATAACGGAGGCCCGGCAGACACCAGCCGGCATGAGTGATTTCGGTGAAATTGCCTGGCAATAGCTCGAATGGTCTGAAGTTGTCTTCTAATTTTTTTGTTTGTTCTGCTAATAGCCAATGCTGAGAAATCACAGATGACTACTCCGCCCCTTCATAAATTTTTCATTTTGAGTTATTGAATGACTTTATCTCCGAAAATTTTTCGATATTTTGCAATAACTTAAAAACTTTACCACCGAGGCTTGGCTACAATTGCAAAAACTTTTTTTGGGGCGATTGGGGAGTTTGGTTATTGTAAAGATGCTACACAGATTGAATGTTATTTTAAGTGGTGTTTTGTTTTTTTAGGACTGGTTGGAGGTAGCGTTGGTATATGAAGGAGACAAAAATTAGAATAATTGCCAGGCCGACAAAGGAAGCGACTCGATAGAGGCCACCGAGCTGCCAGAGATCGTATAAGAACACCTTGATGATTGCAGCACCCAGCAAACCAAGACTGGCAATACGGGCGAGGCGTTGGCGTCTATAAATTCCAACAAGCAGAACAATCAATCCAAACAGAGCCCAGGTAAGCGAGTATGTCATGTCCTGGCCAACATTCCGGGCCAGCTCGACTGCAAGATAAATTTCCTCATTAAAATAATATGTGACCTGGATGTTCACAAGCAGAAACAGAAGCACGGTCCCCAGGGCCGGGAACCAGCGGCGACCATGTGTTCGCATGAGCGTATCGGGCGGGGAATCGATCCAGCGGCCGGCAACAAAAAAGCAGAGACTGACAACACCGTAGGCATAAGTGAACCAGTTAAAAATTGGCCAGCCCGTTGCCCGGTAGTAAGTGAGCACCGCCGGATTCAAAGCAAGCCGGGCGAAAGACAGGCCAAGCAATCCGGACGCAACCCAGTGCAGGCCCCGGTGGGGAACTTTGCGGTTCAACCAGAGTAAAGCAACAGCTTCCAGAGCCCAGGCGATGGTCAACCATTCTTTACCGAACTGGAGAGGAAAAGTGACAGTTATAAAGAAAAGGACAACGCCGCCATAAAAGGTTAAAACGGTCCGCCGGATCGAGCTATCCCGGGACAGCAGACGGATAGCACTGTACAGGGCTATAAAAGTGATGAGTCCAAAAACAACCGGCAGAAGTCCAATGTAAGCGCTACCGTAACCGCGGACTATTACCTCATAGATGAGGAAAAAATTAATTACTCCGGCGAGGGCCGAGCTGATCCAGGGAAGTATTTGTTCCTGCAGCCGGTCCGCAAACAAAAACGAAAACAGGAGAAAAAACAGGTAAAAACCGCCGTAAACCAAAAGAGACTGAAATGGTTCGGCGGCCTGGAACTGGTATACATGCCAGTAAAGTTGAAGCACGGAAACGGAAGCCAGGGCAAGGGGACTGATTAGTCCTATTTTTTTAAAGTAAATCAATCCGTGGAGAAGCAACAGCAAGATA
>CAZKRS010000035.1:0-11632 GCA_964555265.1 uncultured bacterium
TTTGTCAGAACATGGATGAGAGAAAGAAATTTCTCGCGCGTGCAGCATTAGTCTAGAAGCCGGTTTACCGCCATATTTTTGATCTCCCACTACAGGATGATTAATATATTTACCGTGAATTCTTATCTGATGGGTCCGGCCGGTCTGCGGATAAGCCTTAGCAGCCGTCATTCCGGAGCCGGCGGCTACTTTTTCAAAAGTAGTTACCGCTTTTTTTCCCTCGGGCATGGCAATCCGCAAAACTGGGTTTTCAGGATCCCGGCCTACCGGCACCTCCACCCGAACCCGTTCATCCTTCAGTTCGCCTCCTACAATAACATTATATTTTTTCTCCACCCGGCGGATTTTAAATTCCTGCTGCAATTTTTTGAGGACCTTATCACTTAAAGCCACCAGAAGGACCCCGCTTGTTCCCCGGTCCAGCCTGTGGACAAGACCGGCTCGATTTTCCGGGCCAACCTCTTTTAACCGGGGATAACGGGCCAGCAGCCGGTTAACAAGGGTCCCGCTTTTAACGCCCGGGGCCGGGTGGACGATCATTCCCGGCGGTTTATTTATCGCCAGAAGATGTTCATCCTCATAAACCACCTCCAGCGGACCTTCTTCCGCTTTTACTTTTTCCTCGCCGGCTGTTTCTGGAATATCAACCTCAATATTATCTTCGGTTTCTACACGTTTGCTCCGGGATTTAACAGTATTTCCATTAATTTTTACCCGGCCGACATCTATCCAGCTCTGAATTTTTGTCCGGGAATAATCAAGCTGATCGCTTAATATCTTATCAACTCGACCGCATTTTTCATTTTGTATTTGAATCGAACCGGTTTTACCAGCTGTTTTCACAATCTGTCCAGACCTATTTTATCAAGCTTTACCCGGCCAGTCAGCAGAAGTATTGAAAGCCAGATAACTCCCACCGAAAGGGCAAGATCAGCCACGTTAAAAACCGGCCAGCGATATTCATAAATTCCCATGTTAATGAAATCAACCACGCCCTCCGTAATAAAAATTCTATCCATCATGTTCCCCAGTCCCCCACCCAGCAACAACGCCACGGGAAAACGTACTGAATGCCAGTAAAAATTCTGGATGAACCAGATACAACCGGCCGCCACAAGCAGGGCAACAATAACAAATAAATACTGGAATCCGGGCAGTATACCCCAGGCGGCACCCGGGTTTTTTATGAAAGTAAAATTCAGCAGCTCCAGACTTTGAATTATCGCTACAGTCTGTTCGCGATGCATCATTACTTCTACAATTATTTTAGTGAGCTGATCAAGAATGAACACTCCACCTGCCAGAATGTAAGCGGAAAGAATCCCGAAAAGTTTGTCGTTATAGCGAACCGAATCCACTTATTATTTCCTCCTCACTACTGGCGATTAAGAACATTGTAACAACGTTCACAAATTTTATCGTCGTCGTATTCCGACCGGTTCTCAACATGTTCCCGGTAGCGCCAGCAACGTTCACACTTCTCAAACGCGGCCGGTTCAACATCGATACTTTTATTTTTTGCTCCCCTGATCACGTTCACCCCGGCAACAATAAACCACTCGGCCAGGTATTCTTCATATTCCAGCAGTAGATCCTCGGCGGCCGGCCAGAACAGCGTAACCACGGCTGAGTTGCTGTCCTGGATATCTTCGTGATCTTCTATCTCTTTCATCACCTGTTCTCTTATTTTCCGGAGCCGGCTGAAATCTTCAGCCAGCTGGGGGGCTTCCCAGTTTGAATGGGCCCGCGGCCAGTCTGCAAGATGAACTGATTTTTCGTTCTGATACTCCCAGACCTCATCCGCAGTAAAGGAAAGCACCGGTGCTATTAACCGGGTCAGGGTCCGATAACCGTAATAAACAGCCGTCTGGGCACTGCGGCGGTGAAGCGAATCCTCACCGGAACAGTAAAGCCGGTCTTTAACAATATCCAGGTAAAGCGAAGAGGCTTCCACGGCACAAAAATTATTTATCTCATTGATTGCCCGGTGAAACTCACGGGAGTTATAAGCACGTGTTACCCGGTGAATCAAACCATACAGTTCATCAACAAACCAGCGGTCAATCGGAAGAAGTCTCCCCACTTCCACTCCGTCCTCTTCAGGTGAAAAATCAGAAAAATCCTGTAGATTTCCAAGGAAAAATTTACAGGTGTTCCGTATTCGCCGGTAACGGGTTTTAATCTGTTCCAGCAAATCCTTGCTGAGAGCGAGGTCTTCCTGATAATTTTCACTGGCCACCCAGAGCCGGAGTATGTCAGCTCCGTCTTCGGAAACAATCTCCTGGGGAGAAATTACATTCCCTTCTGATTTGCTCATCTTTTTCCCTTTATCGTCAACCACAAAACCGTGGGTGATAATTTCTCTGAACGGAGCCGCTTTTTCAAGAGCCAGTGCGGGAATCATCGAAAGCTGAAACCAGCCCCTGTGTTGATCGCTGCCTTCCAGGTAAACATCAGCCGGCCAGGCCAGATTATCATCTTTCTTTAGAACCGCCTGGTGGCTTACACCGGAATCAAACCAGACATCAAGAATATCCTCTGATTTTTTGAAATTATCTCCACCACATTCCGCACAGGTTACTTCTTTCGGTTTGAAATGGCCGATTTCCTGTTCAAACCAGGCATTTACCCCTTTATCTTCCACCTCTGAAATTAAGTTTTCAATCACCTGCTCGTCAAGTGCCGCCTCGCCACAATCTTCACAAATCAGGGCAGGAATCGGCACTCCCCAGGCCCGCTGCCGGGATAAACACCAGTCGGGTCGATCCTCAATCATGGCCCGGAAACGTTTCTCTCCCCGGGAGGGCTCCCAGCGGACGGTATCAACCGCCTCCAGGATTTGCTCACGCAGCTGGTCGTGGTCAACATCCATGAACCACTGAGGGGTTGAACGAAAAAGTACAGGTTTCTTACAGCGCCAGCAGAAAGGATAGGAGTGTTCAAGACTTTCCCGGAAAAACAGGACGCCGTTTCCCTGCAACGTCTCTATTATTTTTTCATCAGCCGTCAGGACGTGAACCCCTTCCTGGGGAGAATATTCGCCGGTGAATTTACCGGTAGAATCCACGGGGGAAATTATAGGCAGGTTATACTCCCGCCCGACCTCATAGTCTTCTTTCCCGTGGCCGGGAGCAATATGAACACAGCCTGTTCCCTGCTCCAGGGTGACCAGCTCAGCTGTAATAACCCGGGAGGCTCTATCATCAACAAGAGGGTGTGAACAGGTTATACCTTCCAGTTTTTCACCTGTAATTTTTTGAAGTATATCCACGTCGGCAGTCGACCAGTCCCGGCGGTCAATAGTGGGCGCCAGGAGCCGCTCGGCCATGACATGGGTCTTTCCTTCCGGATCAACAAACTCAACATAGTCAAGCTCGGGGTGAACCGCAATTGCTACATTGGCCGGGATCGTCCAGGGCGTGGTCGTCCAGATCATAAAATGAGCGGAATCGGATTTCAAAACCCGCTCGGGATCCTCAATCACCTCAAAATCAACATAAATAGCCGGCGAAGTAAGCGGTTTATACTCGACTTCCGCCTCGGCCAGAGCGGTTTCGCAATCATAACACCAGTGAATCGGTTTAAGCTGACGGTAAATATATCCGTCCCGGACCAGTTTCAGAAAACTACGCAGAATCTCAGCCTCATAATCGGGACTCAAAGTAAGGTAAGGATTTTCCCATTCACCCATTACACCCAGGCGCTGAAACTGTTTTTTCTGCACATTTACATAATTAAGGGAATAATCCCGGCAGGCCTCCCGGACAGCCATCCGGCCTTCTTTTTTTAAATCGGGCGATTCGGTGGTTACCTTGTGTTCAATCGGTAGCCCGTGGCAGTCCCAGCCGGGACGGTAGGGGGCATAAAATCCCTGCATTGATTTGAATCTAACAAGAATATCTTTTAATATCTTATTTAAAGCGTGACCGATATGAATATCTCCGTTAGCATAAGGAGGACCGTCGTGAAGGATAAACTTATCTGCCCCTTCCCGCTCGGCCAATATTTTTTTATAGAGCTCATTTTCTTCCCAGTTTTCAAGCCGGTCGGGTTCATTTTCACTCAAACCGGCTTTCATTGAAAATTCTGTATCCGGCAGATTAATCGTTTCAGAATAATTCATATTTTCACCTCGTAAAAATATCCGCTATTAAAATTAAATCAGTTTCCGAGTCAGCCTAATATTATAGTTTCCAAACGGCAATCAGTGCAGGATTTTTCGAGAAGATATGGAAAAAATAAAAAAACCCTGGATGGAATAATCCATCCAGGGCGGGAATAGAGGGGATAAGGGCTATCAAATCATGAGATTGCAGTAATACTTATAATAATCTATTGACCAAGAAAAACGTCGGTCAGCCGTTCGGCAACTTCATCAATAACCTCGGGCGAATCATATTCGCCGGCTTCCAGGCGTTCGCTAACTTCTGCCACACGATCAGAGCGAACATCCGGTGTTTCCCGAATAGCTTCCTGAACCCGGGAAACAGTTCTTGCCAGGCGAGCGTTGTCGGATATATTCACTTCATCCGCGCGGGCCGCCCGACCGGATACTTCAGCATCCTCAAGGGCTTTCTGCTCAATCCCCTTGAGCTTCTGAATTATCTGAGCGCTGGTTACGCCTTCAATACTCATCGGACAAAACCTCCTCTGTCATTATTATCGACCCTCCCTGGTCGACACTTTAACATTTTTTTCAGTATACTGTCTACCACTTTTAATTTCTCTCAAAATCAATTAATTCGCCCAGCTCGGCGGCCATGGAATCCAGTTCATCAACTACCTGAGCTTCGGCTTCAAACTCCTCAAGCAGTTCACGAAGTGAATTATCCAGCCATTCCGCCTGGGTTTTCATATTCCTTAGCTGCTTGTTAAGACTGTCAATCCAGTGGCTGCCAGTCATTTTTCTGAGCTGCTTTACTTTATTATCGACGCTATTAATATCCTCTTTAACACCTTCCCAGATAGAAAGTGGTTCGCCCGCACGGCAGGCCGAAGAATGTAAATCTTCAACCGTGTCGATAGAATTTGTAATATTACGGTCAATGGTCTGAAGCCCTTTTTCTATTTTTTCAGCCAGTTCTTCCCAATCCGCCGTTTGCCGGCGTAATTTTTCCGCTTTCTCGGGGAGTTCAGGGGTGGGGAATTTTTGAAACAATTCAGCCATCTCAAAGATTAAGCTGTTTGCCTGGCCGGTAGCCTCCCTTAACTGGCCGGGGCCTTTTTCCCAGGGAGAGGTTACTTTCTGTAGATTTTTCAGTTTTTCCGCTGCTTTTCGCAGCCTCGACTCGATTTCTTCCTGGAAATCTACCAGGCGGTCAAACTGGGAAATATCGTCCAGTTGAAGATCATTAACCTCTTCCTCGGCAACCGGGGCCACTGTGTCGTCAATCCAGTCCTCAAGCTGCTTTAGCCGTCTTGATACCTGGGAAACTTCCTCAAGCCGGTTTTTAATTAACATAATTGCCGTTTCCAGGGGGGCTTTTTCCCGGTTTTTAGCTTTCTTCAGTGTTTCCCGGGCCCGGTCGGATAATTTATGCATCCGCCGGCGGTGATCATTCAAGCGGGAAACTTCATACTCAAATAAACCATAAAGAGTTTTTGCCTGGTCTTCCAGTTTTAAATCATCGTCAATCCCGAAGGGAAGATCACCCACATTGGCCAGTTTATCTCTCATATTTACCACGTACTGGTAAAGTGACCGTCTGGCAATTATATAAACCACCACGGCCACTACCAGTCCAACCGCCACTCCGAGGACCGGAGCGGCATAAGGAGTTAAAATCACCAGTTCATATTCATCGGCGGCCGCCTGGATTAAATAACCAACCACAAAACCAAAAATACCGGCTCCAACCAGGACTCGCAGTAAAAATCTTAACCCGAGGTGTTTACCAGGATTCATAACTATAAAATCTCCTCCCGCAGCATTTCTTTGGCCCGGCCGGGGTTGGCCTGGCCCTGTGTTTTTTGCATAACCTGTCCAACCAGGTATCCAATTGCCTGTTCGGTGCCTCCTTGAATATCTGCAACCGCATCCGGGTTTTCCTCAATCACTTCTTCAATTATACCACCCAGGGCACTTTCGTCAGAAATTTGTTTTAGATCCCGTTCTTCAACTATTTTTTTCGGACTGCCGCCGGTCTCCACCAGCTCCTCCAGCAGCTCCGAAGCAACATTGGTGCTAATTTCATCCTCCTCCAGCAATTTCACCAGTTCAGCAAATTCTTCCGGAGTGATTTCAACATCTTTTACATTCCAGTTGCGATCGTTAAGTTCCCGCCGCAGATCCGAAATCATCAGATTACTTAAAATTTTGCCGTCACAGCCGGTTTCAAGCGCTTCTTCGTAAAAATCGGCCATCTGCCGGGTCGAAGTAAGTGTTTCTGCATTTTCAGCCGATAGTTTATAGTCCTGAACAAACCGGTTGAGTCGCTTCAACGGCATCTCGGGAATTTCCTCTTTAACCTCTGTCTTCCATTCTTCATCAATTACCACCGGGACAAGATCCGGTTCGGGAAAATAACGGTAATCATGAGCCTCTTCCTTGCTTCTCATCGCCCGGGTCTCTGCCGCATCCTCATCCCACAAACGGGTCCCCTGGACAACCTTCCCCCCCCTGTCAAGCCGCCGCCGCTGGCGGCGGGCTTCGTATTTAAGCGCTTCTCTTACTCCTTTGAAAATTTTCATGTTTTTAACTTCCTTTTTCACTCCCAGACTGCCGTCGGGATTTCTTATCTAAAGGTTGGCGTCACAGCGAAGCGACCCCTCCTCCATATTACAATCACTCACATCCAGATACTCCATTCTCTGTTTCAAAATTTTAAGATAATTTTCGGCTACTTCGGGCGATTCAATATCGGGTTTGGAAACAATTTCAATCAGCGGTGTCCCGCCCCGGTTATAATCGACGTATGATTCGTTGCCCACCCTGGAATGGATCAGTTTCCCCGCATCCTCCTCCAGGTGAACTCTTTCAACGCCCACCTTATGCTCGGAACCGTTAACCCGGACCGGCAGCTCACCTTCTTCGGCAAGCGGCCGATCATACTGGCTGATCTGGTAGGCTTTGGGTAAATCGGGATAATAATAGTTTTTTCGATCAAATTTCATCCGCCGGTTAATTTCACAGTTCAAAGCTTCCGCAGCCATCATACCGAACTCGACAGCTCTGCGGTTCAAGACGGGCAAACTGCCCGGAAACCCCATGCAGACCGGGCAGGTGTTAGAATTAGGAGCGGCTCCAAAATCCGTGCTGCAACCGCAGAATAACTTGGTATCTGTTTTTAGCTGGACGTGAACTTCCAGCCCAATTACAACATCTTTGTTCTTTGCCATCAAAATCACCAGCTCTTTCTCTTCTGCTTTGACTGTCTTACCGGAAGTATAAGCTAAACCTTACTTCTATATCAATTTGTATTAAAGAAAGCTCAACCCGAAGTATACACGGCAGAAAACAGTCGCACATACTTCGTCTGAAATACAGCTATTGCCAGCCGGGTCAATTAAATTTCAGCCGGCGCCGGCGGACCTCCGGAAAACTCTTCCACCGCCCGGGCGGCTCGAAATAAAACCTCTTCCGAAAGCTGGGGGCCTATCAGTTGCATTCCCACCGGCAAACCGTCAGATCCAACCCCTGAAGGAACTGAAAACGCCGGTATACCGGCCAGGTTTGCTGAAGCAGTACAGATGTCACTCATGTACATCTGCACGGGATCATCAACCCGGGAACCAACTTCAAATGCCGTGGTCGGAGAAGTGGGAGTTACCAGAAAATCACAGTCCGAAAATGCCTCCTCAAAATCCTGTTTAATTAAAGTTCTTACCTTCTGGGCCTTCCCGTAGTAAGCCTCGTAGTAACCGCTGGATAGAACAAAAGTACCCAGCATTATCCGGCGTTTTACCTCTTCCCCGAACCCTTCCTCCCGGGTCTGGGCAAACATATCGTCCAGGTTTTCGTAATCTTTTGCCCGGTGACCGTAGCGAACTCCATCAAATCGGGCCAGGTTACTGCTGGCCTCGGCGGTGGCAATAATATAATACACCGATATTGCATACTCGGTATGAGGCAGACTTATATCCTTAACAGTTGCCCCCGCCTGTTCAAATTTTTCTATCTGCTCTCGAATATTTTCAGAAACTTCCCCGTCAATTCCTTCTCCGAAATATTCCCGGGGAACTCCTATCGTCCATTCTTCGGGACTGCTTTTTAGGTTTTTACTATAGTTTTTCACAGGTTGCTCAAGCGAGGTGCTGTCAGCCGGATCGTGACCGCTTATCACTTCCGAAATCATTGCAGCCCCTTCCACTGTCCGGGCAAAGGGACTGATCTGGTCGAGCGAAGAAGCAAATGCTATCAACCCGTAGCGACTTACCCGCCCGTAGGTTGGTTTGGCGCCCACTACTCCGCAAAGCGCCGCCGGCTGGCGAACCGATCCGCCGGTATCCGAACCAAGAGCGCCCGGCACTTCACCGGCAGCTACTGCCGCCGCACTGCCACCACTGGAACCACCGGGAACTCGATTGGTATTGTGCGGGTTACGGGTGATCCTGTGAGCACTGTTTTCGGTGGAAGAGCCCATTGCAAACTCATCCATGTTGGTGTTCCCGATAATGATGGCACCCGCTTCTTCAAGTTTTTCTACCGCAGTGGCCGTGTAAGGAGCAACATATCCTTCAAGTATTTTTGAACTGCAGGTAGTCTCCTGCCCTTCCCGGCAGAGATTATCTTTAATAGCTATTGGAATACCGGCCAGCGGCGAGGAATATTCACCGGAATCCACCTCCCGGGCCCGCTTGAGGGCCGCTTCCCGGTCAAGACTGTTGAAAGCCTGGGTTTCTTCCTCAACAGCATCTATCCGGTCCAGACAACAGCGGGTCAGCTCTTCGGCAGTAATTTCTCCGTTGTCAAGTTTGGAGCGCAGCCGGGGGATGGTCAGTTGATATAATTCCATTACTCTTCTATCACCCGGGGAACAAGAAAATAATCCTCGGAGCGAGCCGGGGCGTGTTTCAATACTTTTTCTGGATCGGGAGACGGACGCTGGTTGTCCTCCCGCATAACATTTTCAATAGGCTGGGCATGGTAGGTGGGTTCAACATCTTTAGTATCAACTTCTTTAATTTTTTCGGCAAACTCCAGTATCTCATCCATATCTGCTGACAGTTCTTTCCGCTCGTCTTCAGATAATTTTAACCGGGAAAGCTCGGCCAGGTTATCCACTTCAGCATTCGATGAAGCCATATTTTAATCCTCCTAATTTAGCCCTTCTCCTAAAAGAGGGCTGTTTAATGCTTCTCCGAAAAGCTTCCCTCCCGGGGCACCGCTTCGCTCAGCAAAGTGGTCCGGGGAAATACAAAGGGAGCTGAAAAGCCGGTTTCAAGCTCTTTCCCCCTCGCCTTAACCCTCTCCCTCGGGGGAGAGGGAACTTTTCGAAGAGGGTCTATTTCAATATTACTGTTTACCATACCGCATACCTGCGCATGTGGTCAAGCAAGTAGGATATAAGTTCGTATCCTTTATTCCCTGTAATTACTAATTTCTTCCTCAACGCCGGTGTCAAAATAAACCCATCGATTGTTCAAAAACCCAAGAAAAGAACCATACAAAATGTAAGCCAGTAATGTAAACAATAAAAACCCGGTTGCTTCAATTGCCGGACCGGAAATTTCAAAGCCCAGGATTCCCCAGCCGGCAAGCGGAGCACCGACAAAAATAAAACCAAGCCAGATAATCACTCCCAGAGCAAAACCCCACCTCCAGCTGGTATTATTATGTAAAATAAACACCATCACCAGCGACCAGAAAACACCGCATAAAAGACCCAACAGATAGGCAAGAACCGTAATTTCAAGACCAATTTGCTCTAAAAACCGCCGGACGGGTATAACCTCGAAGGGTACAAGTCCGAAAATAATTAAAACTTCAAAAATAATAATCAGCAGTAATCCCCCCAGAACCCCCGCAAAAGCCGCTTTAAGCCCGGGCATAAATATTTCCTCCCTTTTTAAGGCCAAAAATTATAAACCAGGTTAAGATGGGATACATTTTTAGTTGCAACCTCCCCCACTTCATCCTCGTAATAAAGCAAAAAACTGTATTCTATATCCAACCAGCTGTTTAAAGAAGCCAGCAATTTATTCTCCCAGCGAACCGTATACTGATCGGAATCATCCGTCGGGGTGTAGGATTCCAGCGTGGAATTAAACCGGCCCCCTTCAAATCTCTTCATATATTCGGCTATGAATTCTTTATATCCCTCCCAGTTTTCGGAAGGGTTCCATTTCCGGTTCCCCCTGGGGCCGAAGCGGATCTCCATTTCACCGTATTTTTCAGAGTCAAACAGATAAATTCCAAGTCCCCCGGACGCATCCAGGGTTGTTGGATGACCGAAAGTATCAAATTCCGAACGGACACGTCCGCTGGCATAGGTAAAAACATCGTCTGTAAGATTATAACGGCCGATACTGATGGCATCTATTTCATCATCGCTGACTTCCCGGTCAATTTTACCATATTTCATCAGGATTCGGTGTTCATGGTTCCAGGTGGGGTAATTACGCCTGAACCTCCCGTTCAAACCAGTCTGCCAGCTGGTTTGGCTTTCTACACCGGATACACCGGCAACCTCAGAATATTCATCGGTTCGAGAGGAGGATACATCCGTAAGTGAGACTGTTGCCCGGAGCATCTTATCCCAGCCGTCTGCCTGTTCCTCCGCAGCTGTTGCAACAGGCCAAAAAATAAAAATTAACAAGAAAACACAGATGAAACAGGCGGGTTTTTTAAAATTTACCATTTTCAACACCATCAATTATCTTTCGGTCAGTTTTATTTTTAACTTAACAAAACCGTTTTGATCACCGGATTCTTTAAGAAACTCCTGGTAATCCTCACCGACACGATGTCGTTCAGGCTGAGGGTTGCGAAGATTGTTCGGAGTAATAAGCGGAATTTCTACTTCCTTCTCCACCGGTTCGATAGGGGAAAAATCTTTGCTGCCGGCTCCAATACATTTTTTCAGCGATTGTTCAATATTTCCCACCCCGGCTTCCTGGGCAACTTCTACCATCCGGTTCAAAGTATAAAAACGCATATTAAGAAAATTTGAAACAAATTCTGATCCCAACCGGCCTATCAAATCTGTCAAACCTGCTGTGAAGGTGCTTGAAGTGGGTGAAATACTCACTCCCAGCGAATGAGGTCCTTCCACAATCTCTTTAAAGAGCATCCGCTGGCGAAGCGGCTTTTCCGTCCAATCGATCTCCTCGCCCGTTTCCTCTTCAATTACCAGTTCCCTTGTGGCACTGTTTATCGAAGGACGGGGATTGGTAATATCAAAATGGAACAGGTATGGTCCGCCAATATGACCGGTTTGATCGATCTTCCAGCTTTGCAGATACACCATTGAAATTAATCTCGGAAATTTCACAGTAACCCCCTCCAATTAAGTTTTTAAACAACTATTTCATTATAACCGTAAACTAATATTTTTTCAGGAAAATTCAAGGCAAATATCCACCAGGAAAATTCAGATAATAAAATCAGGTTATTTTTTTACCCGTGGTGGAGAGGGTAAGATTGCCATGTTTAACCCCGCGCAGACTGGTCAACCGGTTGGCTATCTCTTGC